>NZ_DBFZUT010000001.1:0-18059 GCF_048519415.1 Faecousia sp.
CAGACACCGGCCCGGCGGGGACGCCGCCGGGCCGGGAACTGTTTTTGATTATTGGACGATGATCTTCCCGTCGGCAAAGTCCGTGATCACGCAGCCGCCTGCCGGGAACTGGTAGGTATCCTTCAGGTCTCTTAAATACAGCGTAACTTCACCGGGACTTTCGGAGACGATCCGGAGCGTATTGTCCTGCCAGTACACCTGCAGGTCGCTCTCCTGCCCGCCGGTCAGGTCGTAATAGAACTCATCTATGCTCGGAAAGACCGCTTGGTTAAAATGTCCTCTTGCATTGTATGAGGTTACTTTGCCCTTCAGACGGAAGCCGGTCGTTGTCAGCTCCAGCCACTGATCATCGGTCTCGCTTTTCAGCTCGAGCCAGACAAAAACCTCATTGGACTCCACCCGCATCGAGGCGTTTTCCACCGTGACTTCAAAACGCAGCTTTCCCGTATCAGGGATCTGATAGCTCGGTGTCGTTGCCGAAACACCTGCCAGCCATGTGCTCTCTTCCAGGATCTCCATTGTGGAATCTGCCGTTACCGGCGAAGCATCCTTTGTATGATATGCATCATCATATACAACATGCAGGTATTCCCCTGCCTCATTGTATAGCCAGCCGGGAATGTAGCAAGGCGATACCCAAATATTTGTCATCGGGTCCAATTTCTGCTTTGTGCAGCCGAACAGGAGGGAGGAAATGGCGATGACTGCAATCGTGAAAGCCAGTAATTTCCAATATCTCGGGTTTCTCATGGGCATTTTCTCCTTCCCTTCCGTTCCAATTGAACGTTTGACAAGTATTCCCGTCCGGTAAGTCCAGCATATCACCCCTTAACTTTTTTGTCAATATTTTTACAGAAAATATCCCGTAATTTTCAATAATATGCAGTACGGTAAATTGAAAAAGTCCCAGCAAAATCGTGACTGCCTTCCCGAGATTGCCACGGGCGCAAAGCGCCCTCGCAATGACAAATCCGGCAGTCTCGCGGCGCTAAAACTGCCGCGGCCCAAAAGGCCGCGGCATGGGAAACGATATCAGCTATTTGGCACGGCGCGGAACAACCGCTGTGCCTCGGGGTAGAACAGGCAGAAGCTGCCGTCGCCGCTGGACAGGATGCGGACCTGCACAGAGGTTAGCTCACCGGGCAACTCCGTTACGCCACGGCAGCTGACCGTGCCATCCTCGGAGAGCTGCAGGAGCTGAAGCCCCCAGCTGCCATTCACGGCAAAGCCGCAGCCGTTTGTAAAGCGGAGCTGGTACAGCGCGCCGTCCGCAGCCGGGCGTGTGACCTCGTGCGTCTCGCCAGAGGCATAGCGCGTGAGCAGCCGCTGCGCCTTGCCGTTCTGCTCGACATATTGGCAGACGAGCGGGCCGCCATCGGTCAGCCAGAACGAGTCCAGCTTCGCAGACCCCGGCAGGGTGAGAGCGTCCTGCGTGCCGTCGGCGGAGACGGTGCACAGGGTGACTTGGCCATTTTTGGCATAGGCATAGCAGAAGCGGTCACCGCAGACAGCAAGATCGCCGCCCATCGGCTCGGTGTTCGCATCAGCCTGCAGCAGCAGAGCATCTGTGCAGCCGTCCGCGGAGAGACGGTAAACACCGAAAGCGCCGCCGTCCGTGCGGTAGCTGGCAAGAGCCTCCTTGCCGGAGAAGGGGAGCAGCCACTGCAGTTCACCGGTGAATTCTACGAGGCTGCGCTGCGAACCGCCGAAGTACATGGCCGCAAACTGTGCGGGGTAGGCGTTTGTGTAGTCCAGCTGGAGGGCGAGAATGGCAGCATCTCCATCCAGCAGGGCCCCGCCAAAATAGTTGCCAGGCGTTTCCGGTTCCCAGACGGCAAGTGATTTCTGGGCATCGACATCGTAAATGCCGACTTGTTTTGTCTCGTAGTAGGCGTAACCGCCGTCCTTTGAGAGCAGCTTCTCCTCCTGCACATAGAGGATCCGGCTGCCGCGGGCATCCAGAACGGAGACTTGACCTTCCGTTACGGCGGGGAGGGTGAGTTCGTGGAAGATGTTGTTGGGAGTTTCAGCGCCGTCAGAGGCACCGGACGGGGAGGCGGAACAGGCGCACAGGGACAGGACAAGCAGAACCGGCAGCAAAGAACAGAGAATCGTTGAACGCTTCATGATATTTGATCCACTCCTTCCAATAGTAAGTCAGCAATTCCAAAGAAATGCAGGATATCTGCGACTTGAGTATACCATATGCAAGTGACCTCCACAAGACGTTTGAAGCAAAAAAAATAATGCAGATAACATAGAAATTACTGCGGAAGATATATGTATACTGTGACTGTAATGCGTATAGAAGAACGGGGGGGTGGAATAAATGTGATACAAAAAAACGATACAAATCACTACAATAATCAAAAATTAAATAACATGTATAATTTTGCATAAGTGAAAGAATGCGGATGGTGTATAAAAAGTGCACAATAGGGAATTGCAGCGGAGATTGGTGTCGGCTGCCATTAAGATGATGGGAACCCAAAGCCAGTTTGCAGCGGCGTTCCCTGAGCGCTGTAGGCAACTGCAGGTTTTGAAGTGTTAATTCAGCGGCGCGAGACATTCAAGCTTGTCATTCCGAGGAGCGAAGCGACGTGGGAATCTCGCAGTACCCATGTGGATAGCAGGTAGGTTATGGCGAAGCCGCAACTGCCTTCCCGAGATTGCCACGTCGGCCTGCGGCCTCCTCGCAATGACAAACCTGGGGGCTGAAGCCTTTTTAACGCCAGCCTGTACCAGTCGTGAGTACCGCGCCGGGCCCGGCTGTCCGCTCCCCTACAACGGCATGTGCGGTCGGCGATTGTGCCACCAAACCTTCAGCCTGCATGGCGCTCACCGCCCGTAAAGGGCACGCCGCTACAGGCTGACTTTTGGTTTCTGCCATTTTAACGGCGGCCGGTACGAAACGGCAGTGCCTTCCAGAGATTGCACGGCCCCTTCGGGGCCTCGCAATGACAATTCGGGGGGCGGTGTCGTTTTTTTAGCCCTTCCGTTAGGCAAAACCGCCTCCGTGTCTGAAAATCCGGCAGGGGAGCGGCATTGTCTATGGCGCGGGGGTGGGCGATGGGGTATACTCTGGACTGTTCCAAGGGGCAGGCCCGGCGGGGCTGCCCAAAAATCGAAGGAGGTGCTTTCATGCGTTCCGTGAAATTCATGCGCGCGGCGAAGACGAGCTACATCGTCCTTTCTGCGCTGTACTGCGTGTTCGGCGTGCTGCTCATTGCGGTGCCCGATTTCTCCATGAAGCTGCTCGGCATTCTGGTGGGCTGCATGATGATCGGATTCGGCGCGGTGAAGCTGATGGGGTATTTTTCCCGCGATCTGTACCGGCTGGCGTTTCAGTTCGATCTGGCCTATGGGATCCTGCTGATCGTGCTCGGGCTGATCGTGCTCGTGCGTCCCGTGCAGCTTGTGAGCTTCTTCTGTCTGGTGCTCGGCATCTGCATTCTGGCCGACGGCCTGTTCAAGATCCAGGCGGCATCGGATTCGAAGCGCTTCGGCCTGCGGCCGTGGTGGCTGATCCTGACGCTGGCGATCATGGCGTGTCTGGCCGGGCTGCTGCTCGTGTTCCGCCCGATGGACGGCGCGCGGGCGCTGCTGGTCCTGCTCGGTATCGCGATGCTGGCAGAGGGCATCCTGAACCTCTGCGTCGCGTGCAGCATGATCAAGATCATCCGGCACCAGCAGCCTGATGTTCTGGATGCGGAATTTTATGAGAAAAGAGGTTAAACCATGCGATTTTCCAAAGCGGTCGTGCGCGGCCGCGTCGCGATCCTGATCCTCACGGTGCTTCTGATGATCCCGGCTGTGTTCGGCATGCTGGAGACCCGGATCAACTACGACATGCTCAATTATCTGCCGGACGACATGGACACCGTCATCGGGCAGAACGCACTGCTGGAGGACTTCGGCAAGGGCGCATTCTCCTTCATCGTCGTGGAGAATATGCCGGAAAAGGACGTTGCCGCCCTGCAGGAAAAGCTCGAATCCGTCGAGCATGTGGAGACGGTCCTGTGGTACAACTCCCTGATGGACACGTCCATCCCGATGCAGCTTCTGCCCGACAAGCTCTATGACGCCTTCAACACCGGCGACGCGACGATGATGGCCGTGTTCTTCGACACCGCGACCTCCGCGGACGAGACGATGGACGCCATCCGTGAGATTCGCTCCATTGCGGGCAAGCAGTGCTTCGTCTCCGGCATGTCCGCCCTCGTGACGGATCTGAAGGACCTGTGCGAGCAGGAGGAGCCGATCTACGTTGCCATTGCCGTTGTGCTGGCGTGCGTGGCCATGATGGTCTTCCTTGACAGCTGGCTCATCCCGTTTGTGTTCCTCGCCAGCATCGGCGCTGCCATTCTGCTGAACCTCGGCAGCAACTGGTTCATGGGCGAGATTTCCTACATCACTAAGGCACTGTCCGCCGTGCTGCAGCTGGCCGTGACGATGGACTATTCCATCTTCCTGTGGCACAGCTACAATGAGCAGCGCGCGATCTACCCCGATAAATGCGAGGCCATGGCTCACGCCATCAGCGCCACGCTGACGTCCGTCGTCGGCAGCTCCATCACGACGATCGCGGGCTTCCTGGCCCTGTGCTTCATGTCGTTCACGCTGGGACGCGACCTTGGCATCGTGATGGCGAAGGGCGTCCTGCTCGGTGTGCTGTCCTGCGTGACGGTCCTGCCGTCGCTCATCCTGCTGCTCGACAAGCCCCTGCAGAAGACGCGCCATCGCTCCATCCTTCCGAAGATGGATGGCTTGGCCAAGAGCGTGACGAAGGTGTTCCCGGTGTTCCTGGCGCTGTTCGTGGTGCTGGCTCCGGTGTTCTACTTCGCCTATGACAAGACGAACGACGAAGTGTACTACGACATGGGCCAGTGCCTGCCGGAGGACATGGAGTATGTTATCGCAAACAGCAAGCTCTCCGAGGAGTTCGACATCGCCTCAACGCACATGCTGCTCGTGGACGCGTCCCTGCCGTCGAAGCAGGTGCGCAGCATGATCTCCGATATGGAGCAGGTGGACGGCGTGAAATACGTCCTCGGTCTCGAATCCGTCGTCGGCGCCGGCGTGCCGGAGGAGATCCTGCCGGATTCGGTCCGCTCTATTCTCAAGAGCGACAAATGGGAGCTGCTGCTCATCAACTCCGAGTACAAGGTCGCGAGCGACGAAGTGAATGCCCAGATCGATTCGCTCAATGCCATTCTGAAGAAATATGATCCGACCGGTATGCTCATCGGCGAGGCCCCGTGCATGAAGGACATGATCGAAACGACCGACCACGACTTCAAGGTCGTCAACGCGGTGTCGATCCTTGCGATCTTCCTCATCATCCTGCTCGTGGAGCGCAGCATCTCGCTGCCGTTCCTGCTCATCGCCGTCATTGAGCTGGCCATTTTCATCAACCTCGGCCTGCCGCATTTCCTCGGCCAGTCGCTGCCGTTCATCGCCCCGATCTGCATCAGCACGATCCAGCTTGGCGCGACTGTGGACTACGCCATCCTGATGACGACCCGCTATAAGGCCGAGCGCCTTGCAGGCAAGGAGAAGCGGCCTGCCGTTATCACCGCGCTTTCGACGTCGATCCCCTCGATCATCGTCAGCGGCATGGGCCTGTTCGCCGCAACGTTCGGCGTGGCCATCTATTCCGACATCGACATCATCAGCTCGATGTGCATGCTCATGGCGCGCGGCGCCATCGTCAGTATGCTCTGCGTCATCCTCATCCTGCCGGCACTGCTGCTTCTGTGCGACCGGCTCGTGTGCGCCACGACGCTTGGCATGCGCCATTGCAATCATTCCAGAAAACACGCGGAGAAGCAGGATGCTTCTGCCAGCTGAGAATCGAAGACAGGAGGAACGAAGATCATGACAAAGACCGGATATAAAATTCTCTCCGGCTGCCTGTGCGCTGCACTGATCTGCACGATCACCGGCGCGTCGGTCCATGCGGAGAATGGGGCGCTGCACGCCCCGCAGGATACGAAGGCGGCCTCCGCTGCGGCGGAGGAGCGCGCCTCGAAGGAAGAGACCGTTTATGTCATCGCCGGAGCCGACGGCAAGCAGCAGAGCGTGATCGTCAGCGACTGGCTCAAAAATCCGAACAAGGAAACGAGCCTGCAGGACGTCTCGGACCTGACGGACATCGAGAACGTCAAGGGCGACGAGACGTGGACCGCGAACGGCACGAGCCTGACGTGGGATGCACAGGGCAATGACATCTACTATCAGGGCAAGAGCGAAACCGAGCTGCCCGTGACCATGAACATCAGCTACCAGCTCGACGGCAAGGACATTGCCCCGGCCGAGCTGGCGGGCAAGAGCGGCAAGGTGACCATCCGCTTCGACTATGAGAACCACTGCACGACGACCGCGACCGTGGACGGCAAGGAGGAGACGCTCTATGTCCCGTTTGCCGCGCTGACCGGTATGCTGCTGGACAACGAGCGCTTCACGAACATCGAGGTCACGAACGGCCGCGTTGTGAATGACGGCTCGCACACCGTTGTCGTCGGCATCGCCTTCCCGGGCCTGCAGGACGACCTGAACATCGAGCGCGATACGCTGGAGCTGCCGGACTATGTCGAGGTCAGCGCCGATGTGACGGACTTCGCACTCGACACGACCCTGACGCTCGCAACGAACTCCGTCTTCAGCGCGCTGCAGGACAGCGATTTTGAGACGGTCGACGACCTGAAGGCATCCTTCGCCAAGCTGACCGACGCCATGCAGCAGCTCCTCGACGGCTCTTCCGAGCTGTATGAGGGCCTTGAGACCCTGCTTGAAAAGTCCCAGACGCTCGTGGACGGCGTCGGCACGCTGAACAACGGCGCTGCCGCCCTGAAGACCGGCGCGGGCAGCCTGAACGCAGGCGCTGCCGAGCTGGCAACCGGCATGCAGACCCTGAACGGCGGCCTTTCCACCCTGTCCGGCCAGAGCGCGGCCCTGAATGCGGGCGCGCAGCAGGTGTTCCAGTCTCTGCTGGCCGCTGCCACGACGCAGATCAACGCAGCGGGCCTCAGCATCCCGCAGCTGACGATCGGCAACTATGCCGAGGTGCTCAACGGCGCGCTGGCTTCTCTCGATCAGACCGCCGTTTATGAGCAGGCTTATCAGACGGCTCTTGCCAAGGTAACGGCTGCCGTCAATGCACAGGAAGCGACCATCCGCGCGGCTGTTACTGCCGCCGTGCAGCAGAATGTGACCGAGCAGGTCACGGCTGCGGTCCGTGAGCAGGTCACGGCGAAGGTCCTTGCGGCCATGGGCCTGACCCCGGAGACGTATGCGGCCGGTATTGCCGACGGCACGATCTCGGAGGAGCAGCAGGCACAGATCGAGGCTGCGATCAACGCCCAGATGGCCTCCGACGATGTGCAGGCGCTCATCTCCCAACAGGTCGCCGCGCAGATGGCAAGCGCCGATATCGCGGCCCTCATCGACCAGCAGACTGCGGCGCAGATCCAGACGCTCATCGACCAGAACATGAATTCTCCCGAGGTGCAGGATCAGATCACGGCTGCTCTGGAGCAGGCAAGCTCCGGCGCAGCCAGCATCAGCGCCCTGAAATCTCAGCTTGACGGCTATTATCAGTTCTATGTCGGCCTGCAGGCCTACACCGGCGGCGTGGACAGTGCGGCCGCAGGCGCTGCGAAGCTGCAGAACGGCGCAGCCAGTCTGCAGAACGGCGCTTCCAGCCTCTATGCCGGTGCAAGCCGGCTGGCAGACGGCACGGCGACGCTGAGCAGCGGCGCGTCTGCCCTCATCGACGGCGTGACGGCGCTGCGCGACGGCGCGATGCAGCTGTCCGACGGCCTGAAGCAGCTCAATGAGGAGGGCTTCCAGAAGCTCGTCGACGCCATGGACGGCGATGTGGAGCCGCTGCTGGAGCGCGCCCGCGCGCTGGCCGGTATCTCCGGCGACTACCAGACCTATTCCGGCCTGGACGCCGCAATGGACGGCAGCGTGAAGTTCATCTACCGCACCGAGGCCATTGGCTGAGTCAAACAGACGACCCCCTTTTGCACGACCGCCCGGCGGGAGCAAAGCTCCCACCGGGCGGTGTTTTGTGTTGTAGGGTCGGGGCATGCTTGTGCCGTTACATTATTCACTATTCACCAAACCGCCCCCGCCTGCACCAGCGGACTTAGGAATGCCTGCCCTGCGGATAATCCATGCTGGCAGTTTTCCCCAAAAACGACAAATGTTTCCCGTGAGGGCATTTTGCATTGACGAGCTTAGAATAAACAGGTATAATGGAGACATCACAAAAATGAGAGGAGCAGACACGATGAAAAAACGTTTGTTCAGCCTGATTCTTGCCTTTGCCCTTCTGCTGTCCGCCGTCCCGACGGTTTTTGCAGCGACGCATCACGAGGTCGTGATCGACGGCGTTGTCTACTGGGTCTATCCGGAGGAAGGCTATGCAGAAATCCACAGCACGGTGAAGGGAAGCCTGCCGCAAGTGCTGGAGATCCCGCAGTATGTGAACGGATACCCTGTTACGAGGCTCGACACCTTTGGCCTGACCGATCTTGAAGGCGTTGTCGGCGTTATCCTGCCGGACACCATGACCTTTATCGACCATATTTCCATTGCCGGATTCGATCTGGTATTCGTCAGCTTGCCCAACAATGAGGTCAACATCGAGAAAAATTTCGTGGGGGCCCATGCCCTCGACTACTACTATCTGCCCCAAAACTTCTCTCTTTCGCCGGAGTGCAGCGCCTATGGCTCCAAGCTGTTTGCCAGTCACACCTGTGTCGGCTATGAAAAGCACAGAGCCTTTGCCCGCGACCTGATTCCGATGGACGCCCATCCGGATAGCCAGTATGTGCCGGCCAACAGCGGCGTGTTCCGCGTGGACGGCAACGAGCTGACGGCGATCTACCTTGTCAGCCTGCGCGATCCGTCCTTCAATGGCAATCTTTTCGTGATGGACTCTGCGGTCAACGGAATGCCGATCACCAAGGTGGAAGGCACCTGCAAAAATTACAACACCTCACTCGTTCTCGGCGACTATGTCCGCGTGGTGGAGGATGGCGCGTTCACCGAGGAGTGGGGCCAAATCATCAACGACCTTTACACGCCCGCATGCCTTGAGCGTCTTCCTGCAAATCTTCCTGTTAAATCCGGCATTACCACCGTCTACGGCACGACCGGTACTTATGCCGAGCAGTACGCAAAGGAGCACGGGCTGAAATTCCTCGACATGGCAAAGACGCCCTTCGTCGACGTTCCGGAAAACGAATGGTACTTCCCATATGTCCATGATGTCTACTGGCTCGGCCTGATGAACGGCACGAGCGAAACCA
This sequence comes from Faecousia sp., assembly GCF_048519415.1. Lineage (NCBI taxonomy): Bacteria > Bacillati > Bacillota > Clostridia > Eubacteriales > Oscillospiraceae > Faecousia > Faecousia sp. The sequence continues at coordinate 9,321 of NZ_DBFZUT010000001.1, forward strand.
CCTTCGAGCCGCTGGCCACCACGAGCCGCGCAATGGTCGTGCAGGTGCTCTACAACATGAGCGACCGCCCGAGAGTCTATGTGCAGAAGGCCTTCGACGATGTCGTAGAGGGCCAGTGGTACTACGACGCCGTCAACTGGGCCAAGGCAGTTGGCGTCTGCAACGGCACGAGCGAGACGGAATTCTCCCCGAATGACCCCGTGACCCGTGAGCAGCTGGCGGCCTTCCTGTACCGCTACGCTGTGCTCTGCGGCTATACCTGCATTGCGAGCGGCGACCTTTCGGGCTTTAGCGACCGCAACCGAATTTCCGATTACGCGCGCGAGCCGATCCAGTGGGCCGTCGGCGCCGGTATCATCAACGGTACCTCCCCGACCACCCTTGAGCCCCGCAGCAACGCCACCCGCGCCGAAATCGCAACCATGCTCTGCCGCCTCGTAGACTTCCTCACAAACAACTGATCAATCAGCCCCTGCAAGGCCAACCGCCCCGCAGGGGCTGATCCTTTACCACGCAGGCACGATCGACAGAATCCGTAGGGCGGACTGCCCCCAGCCCGCCGGTGCAGGCAGTATTGTTAGACGCAGTAGGGGCGCTCATCGAGCGCCCGTGTGCAGGCAGTATCATTTAATGCGTAGGGGCCGATGCCCCGACCGGCGCAATGCTGCCGGTTTGCACAGACCATAGTTAAAATGGAACGCACCGGTTGCGTCTGCAGTGGCGCTCAGCGAGCGCCTTGCGGGCTGGCAGCTTTTGCGGCATGGATTTTATAGTGCGCGGCCAACAGGTTTGTCATTGCGAGGCCCCAAAGGGGCCGTGGCAATCTCGCAGTACCCGATTGAATTGCAGGAAAGCTACCGGTGAAATCGTAGGTGCCTCCCCGAGATTGCCACGTCGGCCTGCGGCCTCCTCGCAATGACAAATCCGGGAACCTGTGCGGTCGACGGAGTGCGTGGGAATTTGCAGATGTGCATGGCGCTCAGGGAACGCCGCTACAGACGCAATCGGTTTGTGCGTTTTATCGGCGGTCTGTACCGATCGTTCGCTCGTCGCTGGCATTTCTGTCGGCCGGTCAGGGAAGCTGCTCCATCACGGGCGCGACGAATTCGCGGGCGAGGCTGCCTGCGCCGGTATGCTGCAGGAAAACGACATTCAGCTCGTGCCGTCCGGTGAGCGGGGGACAGGTGAAGCTGCCGATCTCCGGGCTGCCGCGCACCACGGCCTCATAGAGAAAGCTGATGCCGCAGTTCGCCGCCGTCAGCGCGCGGATGACGGGAAAGCTGCTGATGCAGATCGTCCGGGAAAATGCCGCCGTGCTGTAGCTCACCTGCATCAGCTCGCGCTCGAGGATGCTGCGCGTGCCGGAGCCGGGCTCCCGCAGCAGGAGCGTCTCGGTCAGTAGCTCCTCCAGCGAGACGCGCCGTCCGGCAAAGCGGTGCCCGGCCGCGCAGATGCCGATATACGGCTCCTCCCGCAGCAGGAAGCTGTCATAGCGGCGCTTGTCGAAAATGCCCTCCACGACCACAAAATCCAGCTGCCCCGCCTCGAGCTGCCCGAGCAGGCGCGTCGTGTTGTCCACGGTGAACTGCAGCTCGTGCTCCGGCGCGCGGACAAAGCTGCAGATGGCGGGCGGGAGGATATAGTCGCCGATGGTCTTCGTCGCGCCGACGCGGAGAATTTTGCGCGGAGCGGCGTGCAGCGCACGCTCCAGCTCCTGCTCCTGATAGCGCTGCGAGATGGCGAAGACCTCCAGCGCGCTGCCGGGGGCGGTCTTCCTCAGCTTCCGCCCGTCATAGGAAAACAGGCGGACGCCGTAGGACGCCTCCAGCGACTGGATCTGCTTCGTCACGGCGGGCTGCGTCAGGTGCAGCGCCTCAGCCGCGCGGCGGTAATTCATCGTCTGGCAGACAGCCAGAAATGTCTCGAGCCTCCGGTCCATGAATGCCCTCCTTGATAACGACATGGAATCGTTTTATTCTAAAGAATAATTTTATTTTATCACACGGGCGTGCTATAATGCAATCGCTACAGAAAAAACGGAGGGTTCTTATGAAAACGATCTGGAAAATGGTGCCCGGTCTGGCAATGGCGCTCGTCATTGCGGCCGCGGCCAAGGGACTGGAGTATCTCGAGGGGCTGGCTGGCCTGCATTTGATCGGCGCGTCCGTCATTGCGCTGTTCATCGGCATGGTCATCAACCGCTTTTTCAAGCCAAACGCGGTCACGTCGCCCGGTATCCGCTTCACGTCCAAAAAGGTACTGAAGCTCGCCATCATCCTGCTCGGCGCGAGCCTGAACATCATGACGGTGCTGAAGGTCGGCCGCTTTTCGCTGACGGTCATGCTTTTCACGCTGGCCACCTGCTTCGGCGTCGGCTATTTCATCGGCAAGGCGCTCGGCCTGAACTGGAAGATGAGTAACCTCATCTCTGCCGGAACGGGCATCTGCGGCGGCTCTGCCATTGCGGCCATCGCGCCCGTCATTGACGCGACGGATGTCGACGTGGCCTACGGCATGTCCGCGACGTTCCTGTTCGACATGGCGATGATCGTGCTGTTCCCGATCCTCGGCCGCTGGCTCGGCCTGTCCGACGCCGCCTACGGCCTCTGGGCCGGAACGGCCGTGAATGACACGTCGAGCGTTGTGGCGGCGGGCTACGCCTTCAGTGAGCAGGCGGGCGATTTCGCCACGATGGTGAAGCTGACGCGCACGCTGGCGATCATCCCGACGGTGCTGATCTTCGCCCTCATCGGCATGCATGTAAAGAAGAAGGAAACGGCGGGCGATCCGTCGGCCGTCAAGGTCAACATGAAGTCGGTCTTCCCGTGGTTCATCCTTGGCTTCCTCGCTCTGTGCGGCGTGAACAGCCTCGGGTACATCCCGGCCTCCGTCGCCTCCGTGCTCAAGGATATCAGCAAGTTTCTCATGGTCACGGCATTGGCTGCCATCGGCCTGAACACGAGCTTCTCCGACATGCGCAGGGCGGGCCTGAAGCCCATGCTGCACGGCTTTATCATCTCTCTGCTCGTCGTGCTGGTCGCCATCGCAGTCGAATATGCCATCGGCGTTGCGCCGAGCGGTACGCTGCTTTGAAAGTATATAAAAATCCGCGCTGTCCTGCTGCAGGATGGCGCGGATTTTTTTATGCGATCCGTTTTTCCTTCCACTTTCCGGTGCGGTAATGTGCGAAGGAGATGACAAAGTTTGCCAGCCAGCCGACCGGCACGGCGTACCAGACGATCTCGACGCCCCAGAGCGGCGCGCAGAGCCACGACAGCAGCACGCGAATGGCCAGATTGACGAGGTTTGCGATCGTGAACATTTTCACGTCGCCCGCGCCGCGCAGGATGCCGTCTACAGCCATTTTGAAGCCGATGAAGCAGAAGAAAAAGCCGATGAACTGCAGATAGTGCTCGCCGGTCGCCACGGTCTCGGGCGAGGGGGCGGCATCGAGGAACATGGCGATGATCGGCGTGCGGAACAGCTCCAGAAGGACGCACAGCAGCACGGAGATCAGCACGATCATCCGATTGGCCGCGCGGTAGCCCTGCGGCACGCGCTCCGGCTTCTCCGCGCCGATGTTCTGCGCCGTGTAGGAGGACAGGGCATTGCTGATGGCGGCCATGGGCACGATACACAGCGATTCGATGCGCGCCGCGGCGGAAAAGCCTGCGAGGATCTGCGTGCCGAAGCCGTTGACCACGGACTGCACGAGCATCATGCCGATGGAGACCGTGGACTGCTGCAGGATGGACGGCAGGGCCACGCGCGTCATGGCGCGCAGCTCTCCGAAGCGGAACAGACCGTTCGAGCGCTCCGGGATGCGCCGCAGCTCCAGCAGGAACACGCCGAACGACAGCACGGCGGACAGGCCCTGCGCCAGAAACGTGGCATAGGCTGCGCCGGGCACGCCCCGGTGCAGCACGGCGACGAAATACCAGTCCAGCACGACATTCAGCAGCGAGGAAAAAATCAGGAAATACAGCGGGATGCGCGATTTTCCGAGCGCATTGAACAGGGAGGACAGGATATTATAGAGAAAGAGAAAGGGCAGACCATAGAAATAGATGTTCAGATAGGTGACTGCGATCTCCAGCGCGTCGGGCGGAGTCTTCAGGGCGGTCATGATCTGCTCACTGCACAGCAGCCCGACGCCAGCCAGCAGGACGCTGACGGCCAGAAACGTCAGCAGGGCGGTGTAGACGGCGGACTTCATGCGGGCAAAGCGCTTCGCGCCGAAATGCTGGCTGATGATGACGGAGGCGCCGATGCCGCCGCCGATGGCCACGCAGATGAAGATCGTTGTGAGCGCGGAGGACGCGCCGACGGCGGCCAGCGCCGCTTCGCCGTTGTAGTGGCCGACGATCGCGGAGTCCACGATGGTATAGGCCTGCTGGAAGAGGTTGCCGACGATCATCGGCAGGGAGAATTTCAAAAGCGCCCGCGCGGGCCTTTCGGTGATCAGATAGTCGGTTCCGGGTTTCAGGACAGTCGCTTCCTTCCGCAGGTAATCATTCCTTCATATTGTACCGAATGCGGAGAAAACTGTCAAGCCGGAGCCCGATCATGCACGCCGTCTATGATCCTGATGAAAAAAAGGATTGATTTTTGCGGGAATATTTGATATTATTGAATCGATAAAATAATACCGAATAAAACGGATCGATGGAAAGGAGTACAGAATATGTTAAACGGAAAAATTGCGATCGTGACCGGTGGAACGCGCGGCATCGGGCTTGCCGTTGTCCGGACGTTCCTGCACAATGGGGCAAAGGTGGCGCTGTTCGGCAGCAGGGAGGCCTCCGTGCAGAGAGCGCTGGCGCAGCTGCGGGAGGAGCAGCCGAACTGGCCGGTGATGGGCCTCTGGCCCGATCTGACGGACTACGCCGCCGTGGAGCGGGCGGTGCAGGAGGTCGCGCAGGCCTTCGGCGGGGTGGATATTCTGGTGAACAATGCCGGCATCTCCGCGCGGGAGCCGCTGGCGGATTATTCGCCCGAGGCGTTCCGAAGCATCATGGACCTGAATGTCACAGCGGTGTTCCACGGCTGCAAGGCCGTCGAGCCGATCATGCGCGCGGCAGGGAAGGGCTGCATCATCAACACCAGCTCCATGGTCAGCCTCTATGGTCAGCCGAGCGGCGTCGGCTATCCCACCAGCAAATTTGCCGTCAACGGCCTGACACGCAGCCTCGCCCGGGAGCTTGGCCGTGCGGGCATCCGCGTCAATGCGGTCGCGCCCGGCGTCACGCGGACGGATATGGTCGCGGCCCTGCCGCAGGAGTTGGTCGACCGCATCAGCGCGCCCATCCCGCTCGGCCGCATCGGCGAGCCGCAGGAGGTCGCCAACGCCTATCTGTTTCTTGCCAGCGATCTGGCAAGCTATGTAACGGGTGAGATCCTGTCCGTCGACGGCGCAGCGCAGACCTGAGCGGAAAGCTGCCGGGGTGATACTTGATCCGGAAGCCAGAATAAAAACAGCCCCTGCGCTGCCGGTGGGAAAGAGACCGGCAGCGCAGGGAAATTTTCATGCCGTCCCGCGCCGGAATGGCTGCGGGAGGACGGCCGGGGCCCGGCTTTTGGCAGGTCCTGCGCCGCGTGCGATGCCTCTTCGCCTGCGGGCAGGGGAGCGGGACCCCTTCATCCTATATATGTCTTCAGAAACGCATTCCTGACAGGTTTTTCAAAAAAATTTGAAAAATTTTTCGGAAGAGTTCTGTAACAGGACGTAAAGCGATTTCAGGAACAGGAATGCGGGCTCGTTTTCAGCAGGGAGAGAGAAGAACGTGCAGCGATCTTTGCGCGTCAAGTGCCGATGCCTGCTTTTATAGCCCCCAATAATACAGCAGAAACAGGGCGGGGGCGGCTTCCAGCAGGGAGCGGCCGATGGCCATGATCGGATGGGATACTATTTTATGAAATCGATCGGCGCTCTGTGATTCTCCCTGCAGCTTCCATGGGATGGAGATCGCAAAAAGCGTCGGCAGCGTAAACTGGATGAGCCACCACAGTAAAGCGCAGAGCACGCCCCAAACTGGGGAAACGTGTGCGCGCATCCGGAGAAGCAGAAAGCTCAGCGGAAAAAGGAAAAAACCGAGCATCAGGCAGACGTCCTGCAGGATCGTTGCCGGAATAGACGGGATGATCCTGCATCCGCAGCCGGGACAGGGCATGGCAGGACAGTCCTGCCATCTTCTTCGCGTAAAGCTCACGTTCCGCAATCTCTCCCGGAACGTATTGCCGTCAACGGGATAATGGGCATATTGGTGCATGTTGATTCCTCCCTTTTCAATAGAGCGGCGAGCAATGCTTCGCTGGCGTAGGAGCTGCTATCAGGGGAAAAATGCGCGCAGGGCTTCCCGGTCGAACAGGTAAGCGACCAGCGGGATCGCCAATATGAGGCTCACAAAAGAAATGATAAAAAAGGAGACAGATCGTCCACGGTGGAACTCTTCGTTGTCTGCTTGCAGCTTCCACGGCAGAACGCGAAGCGGGAGCCAGTGTGCCAGCGCGAACAGGAGCAGGAGTGCGAACAGCCGGAAGGGCTGCAGACCGAAGAGGCCGATCTTGGAAAGAGTACTTGCAAGCTTCAGAGCGGGAACATAGAGCAGCCCAAACGTGGTCCCGAGTACCAGTACCAAAACCAGCTGCACGATGCGCTGCAGCATCGTGGGCACATATCTCGCACCGCAGTGGCTGCAGGAAAGGGCCAGATGGAACCGGTTTGTCAGAAAAAAGCTGAATGAGAGCGGGATATTCCGCTTGGCGGAGCATTGCGGGCAGCTGCTTAATTCCATAAGAATCCCTCCTTTATCGCATCAGGGCCGTCACGGCAAACATCAGAAGAGACAGCCCCAGCGCCGTGAGCATGGACCAGATGATCGTGGGCAGCAGATATTCCTGCTGTTCCAAGGGCTTATTTCCGGAAATCGGACGCCACGTTCCGAAGCGGCGAAGCAAAATCTCGACAAAGGTATACATCAGAAAAGCAAGCAGGAATAACACAGCCGTTGCCACCGGCGAGTTCCAGCTATTGCCCAAGTAAAAACTCACCCAAAACCACAAACAACAGCTCAGCGTGATGATCACTCCCGATTTGGGCGATGGAACATAACGCGTTCCGCATTTTGTGCACTGCACGACCGTCGCAAATGAGTTAAAAAAGCAGTGTTCCTGTGCAGGGAATGGGTCCTGCGTTTCCTCCGGTTCGCATTTGGGACAAAAATCCAGTTCCAGATCAACTTCGCGCATGTGGGGCCTCCTCTCATCCTATGTAGATATCGTGTTTTCACAATTTTGCAGTTTTCTGAGATTCTCCTCCCATACCTCGTCCCCGAGCGCCTGCGCGCACAGAAGGCTTCCCGCGATCGCCCGATGGAGCGCCGCCGAGTTCTGAAAAGCCTGCAGCCTTTCGAGGATGAGAAAAGCGCCCGGCCAATTCATGTCGCGCAGCCATGCCAACAGGTTTTCCAAACAGGCGTCTAATTCCGCATCCGACCGCATTGCCAGAGCTTTTGCGCAATTGTCCCACACGTTTTTGTTGTAGTGCTCCGTGCGGGGCTGCAAAAAGACTTGAAAGTTTTCCACCTGCGCCGCCTGCGCAAGTCCGGCGGCCTGCTCCTCGGCGCTGTTGTTCCAGCCCAGCATCCCCATGATCACATCGATCTCTGTCATTCTTTACATCCTCCGGTGCTCACACGAACCACACCGGGCTGAGCGCGATCGGGGCTTCGGGAGAATCAAGCTTCATCGCAGGGTGCTCCTTTCTTTCTGTCGGAAGTTACTGCTGCGGGGAGGGTGGGATATACGGCGTTGTCAGCGACGGAAAAAGCAGATCAGCGCAAAATAGACAAAATAGAAAGACAAAGAAATGCCAAACCAAATGAAAATTCGCTTTTGGCTTTTTCGGTCGCTGCGAAACTGCAGCTGTTTGGCTTTCAGACCCGTGGGAAACTCCTGCCACCGCCCGAAGGTCAGAATGGCACGCTCGATCAGCTCGCTGATCGCGAAGAGTGACAAGCAGGTGAGCAGAAGCAGAACGAAAGCCAGATATGCCGGACCGTCAGTCCTGACAGCCAGGTTGAGGAGCCAGATAAGGATCGGAAAATACGCTGCAGCGGGAAGCAGAAAAAGGCCGTTCCGGTACCAGTACCACAGCTTCGGCGGGCGGATCAGCTCGCCGCAGATCGCGCAGCGGCCGTACCATACGTCCTCCAGAAAAATGTCCTGCCCGCGCCGAAAACGCGTTTTCGCGTCGGGAATGCTGCCGTCCTTTGCGGCAGGGATATGCCGATGCTCCATATGCTGCACGCCCCTCTTGTGGTTAATATAATGTTACGAGTTGCAAAAAAAACAAAATACATCTTAAAATTAGTATATCATAATCGCATAGAAAAGATATCTTTGAAATTAATCGAAAAAATATTTTTTGAGAGTGCCTTTTCACGTTAATGACCCGCGGCGGCAGAATTGCAAAACAAAATGCTTCAAAACTCTATTTGCGATTCTGAACGCAGCGAGATCCCGAAGGACTTTTTTGGCAAGCTGAGAGAAGCCCCCTGCGCAGCCGGGGGAAAGAGACCGGCCGCGCAGGGGAGACCCCGCCGCCTTGCCTGCCCCGGGTGTCAAAAACCGCGGGAAGGACAGCGGGGAAAAGGAGGGCGGTTCCGATATCCGCGCGGCCCTGCCTCGTGGCCTGCGCGGGTACCCACACTCGGATGCCCTTCACCCTATATATGTCTT
>NZ_DBFZUT010000002.1:0-7997 GCF_048519415.1 Faecousia sp.
CTTGCAATATATAGTATTAGCAGTGTATTAATACCAATACTTTGACTTACACCGTGAGAATGCTACTGGCTGTTGCGTGAGAATTCTTAAGACTGGGAAAAATCTACAAATCAGAGGTTAGGCAAGACAAACTTTTGGGCATGTATACAAAACACACAAAATCGGTGGGTAAATGAAATTCCGGGCTTGACAAAAGGCCGCCCTCCCGTTATAATGACTCTTGGTTAGGGAAACCTAACCAATTTCAAAAGACTTCGGTTAGCAAAAGCTAATCACAATACCGGAGAAAGAAGGCGAACGTATGATGCCGTTGACCCTGATGTCGCCCGGTGAGGACGCCATCATCCAGAGAATCGGCGGAAAGCCGGAGGTGCGGCAGCATCTGGAAAACCTTGGCTTTGTAGTAGGCGGCAATGTCAGCGTGATCAACACGATCGGCGGAAACCTGATCGTGAACGTCAAGGAAGCGCGCGTTGCGATCAGCCGCGAAATGGCACAGAAGATCATGGTTTGATCCCGGGAGCCATTTGCAGCGGCTCTCTCACTTCAATCATATGCAATGCATTACAGAAAAGGAGGAGATTTCGATGAAAACACTCAGGCAGGTCAAGGTCGGCGAAACCGTTACCGTCGTGAAGCTGCATGGCGAGGGCGCCGTCAAGCGCCGCATCATGGACATGGGCATCACGAAGGGCGTGCAGGTTTACGTCCGCAAGGTCGCGCCGCTGGGCGACCCGGTCGAGGTCAATGTCCGTGGCTATGAGCTGTCCATCCGCAAGAACGACGCGGAAATGATCGAGGTGCAGTAACCCCGTTTCTTTTTGCAGGAGGGTTAGCCCAAACTACCCTCACTGAAATCCGGAAAGAGAGGAAGCAAAATGAACATTCGAATTGCCCTTGCGGGCAACCCGAACAGCGGCAAGACGACGCTGTTCAACGCGCTGACCGGTTCTAACCAGTTCGTTGGCAACTGGCCCGGCGTCACCGTGGAAAAGAAGGAAGGCAAGCTCAAGAAGCACAACGGTGTGACGATCACCGACCTTCCCGGTATCTACTCCCTGTCCCCGTACACGCTGGAAGAGGTCGTCGCCCGTAACTACCTGATCGGCGAGCGTCCCGATGCGATCCTGAACATCGTCGACGGCACGAACCTCGAGCGCAACCTGTACCTCACCACGCAGCTCACCGAGCTGGGCATCCCGGTCGTCATCGCCATCAACATGATGGACGTCGTCCGCAAGAACGGCGATAAGATCAACACCGCAGAGCTGTCCCGTGAGCTTGGCTGCAAGGTCATCGAGATCTCTGCCCTGAAGGGCACCGGTGTCATGGAGGCTGCCGAGGCCGCCATCAAGGCCGCCGAGGGCACGAAGACCGTTCCGATGCACACGTTCTCCGGTCCGGTCGAGCATGCGCTGGCCCACATCGAAGAGGTCGCCGTGCATCAGATGCCGGAGGAGCAGCAGCGCTGGTACGCCATCAAAATCTTCGAGCGCGACGAGAAGGCCATGGCACAGCTCAAGCTCTCTGCCGATGTGCAGGCGCACATTGAGGAGGACATCAAGGCTGCCGAGAAGGAGCTGGACGACGATGCCGAGAGCATCATCACGAACGAGCGCTACGTCTACATCGCCTCCCTGATGAAGGGCTGCTACAAGAAGAAGAACGCCGGCAAGCTCACCGTCTCCGATAAGATCGACCGCGTGGTCACGAACCGCTGGCTGGCTCTGCCGATCTTTGCCCTGGTCATGTGCCTTGTTTACTATGTCTCCGTTACGACGGTCGGCTCCTGGGCGACCGACTGGACGAACGACGGCCTGTTCGGCGACGGCTGGCATCTGTTCGGTATCGGCTCGAGCGCCTATGACGATGCCATCAACGAGTACGCCGAAGAGAACATCTGGACACCGGAGGTCGTCGCAGAGGTCTCCAAGGCCGCTGACGAAGGCGTTATCGGCGCGCAGGACGTTCTGGACGCCATCAACGACCAGGACTTCGGCGCATTTGACGAAGCCTACGGCAGCTACGGCGACTCCCTCGCCGCTGCGGGCTATGACATCTCCGAGGTCTATGACACCGCCATGGAGTCCGCTCCGGATACGAGCGACTACGGCGTGTGGGTCCCCGGCATCCCGGTCCTTGTGGAAGACGGCCTGAACGCCATCCACAGCCCGGATTGGCTCAACGGCCTGATCCTTGACGGCATCGTCGGCGGCGTCGGCGCAGTCCTTGGCTTCGTCCCGCAGATGCTCGTCCTGTTCATCTTCCTGGCCTTCCTCGAATCCTGCGGCTACATGGCCCGTATCGCATTCGTGATGGACCGTATCTTCCGCAAGTTCGGCCTGTCCGGCAAGTCCTTCATCCCGATGCTCATCGGCACCGGCTGCGGCGTTCCGGGCATCATGGCCTCCCGTACCATTGAAAATGACCGAGACCGCAAGATGACCGTCATGACGACGACGTTCATTCCCTGCGGCGCAAAGCTCCCGATCATCGCCATGATCGCCACGGCTCTGTTCCACGGTGCATGGTGGGTCGCTCCGAGCGCTTACTTCCTCGGCGCTGCCGCCATCGTTGTCTCCGGCATCATGCTGAAGAAAACGAAGATGTTCGCAGGCGACCCGGCTCCGTTCGTTATGGAGCTGCCCGCCTATCACTGGCCGACCGTCGGCAATATCCTGCGCAGCATGTGGGAGCGCGGCTGGTCCTTCATCAAGAAGGCCGGTACGATCATTCTGCTGTCCTCCATTGTGATGTGGCTCGGCTCCGTCTTTGGCGTCGTGGACGGCAAGTTCGTGTTCGACCTTGAGATGGAACTGGACTACAGCCTTGTCGGCCGTCTTGGCAATGCCATCAAGTTCATCTTTGCTCCGCTTGGCTTTGACAATGCCCGTGCCGCAATCGCGACCGTCATGGGACTTGTGGCGAAGGAAGAGGTCGTCGGCGTCTTCGGCGTCCTGGACTTCGTCTCCATGACCAAGCTGGCCGGTTACTGCTTCCTGATCTTCAACCTGCTGTGCGCCCCGTGCTTCGCCGCCATCGGCGCGATGAAGCGCGAGATGAACAACGCAAAGTGGACGTGGTTTGCCATCGGCTATCAGTGCTGCTTCGCCTATGCGATCTCCCTGATCGTTTATCAGCTCGGCAGCCTGTTCACCGGCCATGGCAATGTCCTCGGCGTCATCGTCGCTGTCCTGCTCATCGGCTTCATCTGCTACATGCTCTTCCGCCCGTATAAGGAAGCGGAGCACCTGAGCACGAAGGCGAAGGCACTCGCACAGAAATAATCATCGTACCTTCCTGAAAGGAGGAACTTCTCATGCCGGAATGGTTAGCATATTATTGGCCCACGATCCTCGTGTGCCTTGCACTTGGCGGTATCGTGTTCGCGATCATCTTCTCGATGGTGCGCAGCCGCAAAAAGGGAAAGACCTCCTGCGGCTGTGACTGCGGGCACTGTGCGCTGCACGGCTCGTGCCACTCGAAATAATACCTCTGAACCGTCTGCGGGGCGGGTCCGCCCGCCCCGCAGGAACAAAACACTCAGCGGAGGAAACCGGAATGCAGCAAGCGCTTTCTGCAAGCAACATCAAATATCTTCTCGCGCTGCGCAGTCTGTGCGGTCCGAGCAATGAGATCCGCTGTGTCAGCGTGGCAGACGCACTCGGCATCTCCAAGGCCAGTGTCCATGCCATGATGAATGCCCTGAAGGAAAAGAATCTCATTGAAAAGAATCACTATGGCATGGTGCACTTCACCCCGGAGGGCCGCAGCCTGGCGGATCAGTACGCCGCCTGCTATGACGTTCTGGCGGGCTATCTGCACCGCGTCTCCTCCGAGGAGGCCGCACTGCGTGCTGCATTGTGCGCCTTCCTTGCAGAGCTGCCGCCGGACCATCTTGGCCGTCTGTGCCAGTCGTCCACCTGCGCAGCACACTGCTGAGGCTTGGGACACCCGCAGAAGTGAGGCCCCGATGGAATATGCTTCCCCTTACCGGGCTGCTGCCCGATGCACCGGAAGCATTTTCTTCAGCACGTTGGTTAGAGATGACTAACTGCGAAATACCGGGATGTCCGCAGGAAAACGGGGCATCCTGAAAGAGAAGGAGGAGACGATATGTCCGAATATCAGATCATTCGCTTCTGTGCGCCGACGCTCGCCGGGCTGAAAACCGCCAGCCTGTTCTGCTGCGATGCGCCGGATGAGGCAGAGCTGCTCGGGCAGCTGCGCCACTGGAACACTTCTCTTGCCCCGAAGGGCCTGCGGATGCTTCCGCTGCGCATCTGGAACGGGCGGGCGCTCATATACCTCTACCGGCCGAAGGCGCTGGCGCGCGACCTGGCCTGTGAGGATGCGGCCTGCCTGCTCAACGGCAGCGGTTACGATGGCACGGAGCCTTCCGGCTGCCTGCGCTGCCTGATGGACCGTCTGCAGTGCCAGAAGGACGGCTTCCCGCACGAGATCGGCCTGTTCCTCGGCTATCCGCCGGAGGACGTGCGCGGCTTTATTGAAAACGAGACCCGAAATTACAAATTCACCGGTTACTGGAAGGTCTACGGAGACGAGGAGCGCTCGCGCGCCCTGTTCGACAAGTTCGAACGCTGCACGCGCTGCTATCTGGCCTCCTGGGCCCGTGGGACCGGGGTGGAGCGGCTCGCTCTGGCCGTCTGAGCCGGAGCTGCCGTGAAAAAAATTCAAAACAGAAAGGATCATGGATCATGAGTAAGATCGCAGTTGTTTATTGGAGCGGTACCGGCAACACCGAGCAGATGGCCAACGCCGTCGCAGAGGGAGCCAAAGAGGCCGGTGCGGAGGTCAGCACGCTGACCGCCGATCAGTTCTCCGCCGCGAAGGTCGCGGAATTTGACGCCATTGCCTTCGGCTGCCCCGCCATGGGTGCGGAGACGCTGGAAGAGGACGAGTTCGAGCCGATGTTCACGGGCTGTGAGTCCGCCCTGTCCGGCAAGAAGCTCGCGCTGTTCGGCTCCTATGGCTGGGGCGACGGCGAATGGATGCGCACCTGGGAGGACACCTGCCGTTCCGACGGCGCGGTGCTCGCCTGTGAGAGCGTCATCTGCTGCGAAGCGCCGGAAGACGACGCGCTTGCGCAGTGCAAGAAGCTGGGTGCTACGCTGGCCGGCTGATCCCGGGTGTAACGGGCGGGATCGCAAAAGAGTGGCCTTCGGCAATTCCTGTCGGAGCCCCGTGCGGCACTGCCTGATAGATCGACCACGCCAGAGCACAAATAGATCGTAATCAGCAAAAATCACCTCCTGAAAATGGGACACGTCCCGAAAAAAAGCTGTGGGCCGCCTGACGAACGGTCCACAGTTTTTGTTTCGGGGCTTCCTCGCTTTTTTGATGATTCAATTTGACAGGGTACTGTTCTCAGCTCATTCCGCTTCCATGGCTGCGCTGACCTCGCGGCGGTAGCGCAGCGTGACGACGGAGAACAGGATGCCGGAAACGGCGCTGAGGAGCAGGGAGAACATATGCAGCAGAACATTGCCGTTCAGATAGCCGAACATGCCGTAGAGCTGGAGGGCGATGTCGTAGTCCAGATACGGCGCGCCCCAGTACATGGCAAGACCGATGATCTGCATGGCGGCCTCTGCCATGACGATGACGGCGAGGAGCATCGGCGGGAGCGTTGTGGCGCGGGCTTTGACAGCTGCCTCATTTGCGGAGTTCAGTGCGGCGATGATGCAGCCCTGCAGGACAATGGTCAGTGCGCAGCCGGCTGCCATGACAAAGACGACGTATTCTTCGCCGACAAAGTGGAAGCTGAAGAAATCCTCGGCGCTGTAAAACAGCAGATAGATCAGCAGAAACGTCAGCTCGAGTGCCTCGAAGATGATGCGGAAGACGGCCGCCGTGCGCAGGCAATTCAGCCCGCCGGTCGAGATCTGCGCGCCGCGGCTTCTGCAGGCCCCTGCAGCGGACCACACGCCGATGACGGTCAGCAGCTCCGGCAGCCAGAAGGCAGCCTGCAGGAACTGCATCAGGCCGCTCGGGCTTGCGTCGATGGCCGCCCGGACGCTCCCAATGCCGCCGGAAATGCCCAGCAGCAGGTCCAGCAGGTGCAGCACCGCGACGGCGGTCAGGGCAATGGCGGCAAACAGGTAGGACAGCGACCGGCCGCAGCCCGTCAGGGCGTGCGTATAGGCCGTCGGGTGGGCGGGCACGAGCTGCACCGGCGTGGGGCGGACCTGCTGCACGATAACCGGGACCGGCTGTGTGCTATGCATGGGCTGCTGCACGGGCAGCGCTGCACCGCAGGTAGAGCAGAAACGGGCGGAGGCGTCGTTCGGCGCTCCGCATTTCGGACAAAACATGGAAAATCCCCCTCGGTTCGATTCTGCCTTCAGTATAACGAAACGGGTGCACCTTGTCAATGCGTGCTGTACGAGAATGCTTTTCTGCTTGCATAAATGGAACAAATCCGGTATAATAGTCCCAGTCAATGCAAATGGGGGATAGCCAATGGCAAAGCTCTACTTTAAATATGGCTCGATGGGCTCGTCCAAGACAGCACAGGCGCTCATTACCAAGTATAACTACGAGGAAAACGGCATGCACGTCTGGCTGATCAAGCCTGCGGCCGATGAGCGCGACGGCGCGATCATCCTGCGCAGCCGCGTTGGTCTGGAGGCCCCTGCCGAGGTTGTTCCGCCGCACAGCGACATCTACGAGCTCTATCGCAGCCGCGAAAAGACGGACGTCATCATCGTCGACGAGTGCCAGTTCCTGACACCTGCGCAGATCGATCAGCTCCGCGACATCGTGGACGTAGAGAACATTCCGGTGCTGTGCTTCGGCCTGCGCACGGATTTCCAGTGCAAGCTGTTTGACGGCAGCCGCAGGCTGTTCGAGGTGGCGGACACCATCACGGAGATCAAGGCCATCTGTGACTGCGGGGCCAAGGCCACGGTCAATGCCCGGCTGGACAGCGAGGGCTGCATCGTCACGGAGGGCGCTCAGCTCCTGCTCGGCGGCAACGACCGTTATCTTGCCATGTGCCACAAGTGCTGGATCCGCAACATCCGTGAGCACCGCAAAGTAAAGAACCGCTGAATTTTGAAAGGAGATCCTGTTATGAATTATCCGACTCCCCATATCAACGCCACGCCCGACGATTTTGGTCAGACCGTTCTGATGCCGGGCGATCCGCTCCGCTCGAAGTACATCGCCGAGCATTTCTTGGAGAACGCCCGCCTCGTGAACAACGTCCGCGGCGTGCAGGGCTACACGGGCACCTATCACGGCGTGAAGGTTTCCGTCATGGCCTCCGGCATGGGCATCCCGTCCATCGGCATCTATTCCTATGAGCTCTACAACGCCTTCGGCGTGCAGAACATCATGCGCATCGGCTCGGCCGGTTCCATCAACCCCGATATCCACGTCCGCGACATCGTCATCGCGCAGGGCGCCTGCACCGATTCGAACTTCCTGCACCAGTATCACATCGACGGCACGTTCGCACCCATTGCCTCCTATGAGATGCTGCGCCGCGCCGTTGCGTCCTGCGAACAGGTCGGCGCGACGTATCACGTCGGCAACGTCCTGTCAACGGACAACTTCTATAACGACGACGAGGGCATGCCCGAGGTCCTGCAGACCGTTCCCGCCTGGATCAAGATGGGCGTCATGGCCTGCGAGATGGAGGCTGCCGGCCTGTATATGACTGCCGCCCGCTGGAAGAAGAACGCCCTGTGCATCTGCACGATCTCCGATCACATGCTCACGGGCGAGGCCCTGCCCGCCGAGGAGCGCCAGACGTCCTTCACGCAGATGATGGAGGTCGCGCTCGAAACGGCCGTCAAACTGGAAAAGTAATCAAAAAATTCGGAAGCGTAAAACAACGCTTCCGAATTTCAGCTTGGCAAAAAAGTCCCTTTGGACTTTTTCGCCAAGCTGCTTTCCGAATTGCAAAATCAAATTTTGCAGCATGGTTTTGCAATTCTGCCGCTGCGGCGGGTGATCAAACGCGAAAGGAC
>NZ_DBFZUT010000003.1:0-65070 GCF_048519415.1 Faecousia sp.
ATCCGCAACCTTCTGATTTTTTCGCGCAATTCGGGGCCGGAATCCGTCAGAATGTACAAAAACAGGATTTTTTCCCGAAAAATGGACGAATGGGCGGAAAAATTGGGCAAAAAAAGCCCGGCTTTCGGGAAGCCGGACGAAAAAATCAGGGGATATTCCAAAGAAATGCATTGACGCGGAAGAAAAAATGTGGTAAAATCAATACCCAATGCTGTGAAGTGCGGCGCAGGCCAACCTCCACCTCATGGTCAGATTATACCACAGACCGCGCCGCACGGCAAGGGACTAAAATGAAAAAGCAGCAACTGACCCACGCGTGTCATTGCTGAGACAGCGCACGAAACGACGACAGAAAGGCGTGATCAAGCAAATGCAAGTCAAGGACGTGAACTATGGCAAGACCGTTCGCAAGAGCTATGCCAAGTATCAGGAGATCCTGCAGATGCCCAACCTGCTGAAGATCCAGAAGGACTCCTACGACTGGTTCCTGCGGGAGGGCCTGCATGAGGTCTTCCGCGATGTGGCCGCCATCAGCGACTACACCGGCAACCTCGAGCTGTCCTTCCTGGACTACTCCCTCGATGAGAAGCCCAAGTACACCATTGAAGAGTGCAAGGAACGCGATGCCACCTATGCGAAGCCGATCAAGGTCCGCGTGCGCCTGCTCAACAAGCAGTCCGGCGAGATCAAGGATCAGGAGATCTTCATGGGCGATTTCCCGCTCATGACCAACGGCGGCACGTTCGTCATCAACGGCGCAGAGCGCGTCATCGTCTCCCAGATCGTCCGCAGCCCCGGCATGTACTTCGGCGACACCGTGGACAAGGCCGACCAGCACATCTATACCGCAACGGTCATCCCGTACCGCGGCGCATGGCTGGAATATGAGACCGACCTGCAGGACGTGTTCTACGTCCGTATCGATAAGAACCGCAAGCTCCCCATCACCTGCCTCATTCGCGCTCTCGGCGTGGAGACCGACGCGCAGATCCTGGAGCTGTTCGGCGAGGATCCCCGCATCGTCGCCACGCTGGAGCGCGACCCGTGCAAGACCCGCGAGGACAGCCTCCTCGAGATCTACCGCCGTCTGCGTCCGGGCGAGCCGCCCACGGTCGACAACGCCGCGGCCTATCTCGACGCGCTGTTCTTCGATCCGCGCCGCTACGACGTCTCCCGTGTCGGCCGCTACAAGTTCAATAAGAAGATGGACATCTGGACCCGCCTGAGCGGTCAGGAGCTGGCCGAGCCGGTCGCTGACCCGCTGACGGGCGAGATCCTTGCCATGCCGGGCACCGTCCTGACCCGTGCACAGGCGCAGGCCCTGTCGGCCCGCGGCGTGTGCGACGCCGTCATCCGCGTCGGCGACAAGGACCACAAGGTCTTCTCGAACTACATGGTCGACATGAAGAACTTCGTGGACTTCGACCCGGAGCAGTACGGCATCCACGAGAAGGTCTGCCGCAAGGTCCTGTTCGAGATGCTCGAGCAGCTCAAGGGTGCGGCTCCCGAGGCTTGGGAGGATGCCATTGAGGAGCGCCGCGATGAGCTCATCCCGAAGCACATCACGCGCGACGATATCCTCGCCACCATCAACTATCTCAACTGCGTCGTCATCGGCGCGGGCACGACGGACGACATCGACCACCTCGGCAACCGCCGTCTGCGCTGCGTGGGCGAGCTGCTGCAGAATCAGTTCCGCGTCGGCTTCACCCGCCTCGAGCGCGTCATCCGCGAGCGCATGACCGTGCAGGATCTCGATACCGTTACGCCGCAGAGCCTCATCAACATCCGCCCGGTCACGGCGGTCATCAAGGAATTCTTCGGCTCCTCGCCGCTGTCCCAGTTCATGGATCAGAACAACCCGCTGGCAGAGCTGACGCACAAGCGCCGCCTGTCTGCCCTCGGCCCCGGCGGCCTGAGCCGTGAGCGCGCTTCCTTCGATGTCCGAGACGTCCACTACAGCCACTACGGCCGTATGTGCCCGATCGAGACGCCGGAAGGTCCGAACATCGGCCTGATCAACTATCTGGCGAGTTACGCCCAGATCAATGAATACGGCTTCGTCGAAGCGCCGTACCGCAAGGTCGAGCGCATCTATGACGAAAACGGCAAATATGTCGGCTCCCGCGTGACGGATGAGGTGGAATACATGTCCGCCGACGTCGAGGACGACTACCATATCGCGCAGGCAAAGGAGCCGGTCGACGAGAACGGCATGCTCCTCAATGAGCGCATCACCTGCCGCCACCGCGACGAGATCATCGCCGTCGATCGCGAGGTCATCGACTATATCGACGTCTCGCCGAAGATGATGACCTCCATCGCAACGGCCTTCATCCCCTTCCTGCAGAACGACGACGCGAACCGTGCCCTGATGGGCGCGAACATGCAGCGTCAGGCCGTGCCGCTGATGGTCACGGAGGCTCCGATCGTCGCTACCGGCGTCGAGCAGAAGTGCGCCGTGGACTCTGAGGTCTGCATCAAGGCCGAGGGCGACGGCGTCGTTACCCGCGTCTCCGCCGACGGCGTGAGCGTCCGCTATGACGACGGCAGCGTCCGCGACTACACCCTGACGAAGTTCGCCCGCTCCAATCAGGGCACCTGCGTCAACCAGCGCCCGATCGTCACGGTCGGCGAGCGCGTGACGACGGAGCAGGTCCTGGCCGACGGCCCCGCCTGCTCGCAGGGCGAGATCGCACTGGGCAAGAACGTGCTTGTCGGCTTCGTCACCTGGGAAGGCTATAACTACGAGGACGCCATCCTGCTCAATGAGCGCTTGGTGCGCGAGGACGTCTTTACGTCCATTCATATTGAAGAATACGAGACCGAGTCCCGCGACACGAAGCTCGGGCCGGAAGAGATCACCCGCGACATCCCGAACGTCGGCGAGGACACCCTCAAGGACCTCGACGAGAACGGCGTCATCCGCATCGGTGCAGAGGTCAAGTCCGGCGATTATCTCGTCGGCAAGGTCACCCCGAAGGGCGAGACCGAGCTGACGGCTGAGGAGCGCCTGCTGCGCGCCATTTTCGGCGAAAAGGCCCGCGAGGTCCGCGATACCTCCCTGAAGGTCCCGCACGGCGAGTCCGGCATCATCGTGGACGTCAAGGTCTTCACCCGCCAGAACGGCGACGAGATGGCCCCCGGCGTCAACAAGATCGTCCGCGTCTATATTGCGCAGAAGCGTAAAATTTCCGTCGGCGATAAGATGGCCGGCCGCCACGGCAACAAGGGCGTCGTTTCCCGCATCCTCCCGGAGGAGGATATGCCGTTCCTGCCGGACGGCACGCCGCTGGATATTGCTCTGAACCCGCTGGGCGTTCCGTCCCGTATGAACATCGGACAGGTCCTGGAGGTCCACCTTGGCTACGCCGCCCACGCCCTCGGCTGGAAGGTCGCAACGCCGATCTTCGACGGCGCGAACGAGAAGGACATCCGCGAGACTCTGAAGCTGGCAGGCCTCCGCGAGGACGGTAAGACGGTCCTGTATGACGGCCGCACCGGCGAGCCGTTCGATAACCTTGTCACGGTCGGCTATCCGTATTACCTCAAGCTCCATCATCTGGTCGATGATAAGATCCATGCCCGTTCCACCGGCCCGTACAGCATGGTCACGCAGCAGCCGCTCGGCGGCAAGGCACAGTTCGGCGGCCAGCGCTTCGGCGAAATGGAAGTCTGGGCCCTCGAGGCCTACGGTGCAGCCCACACGCTGCAGGAGATCCTGACCGTGAAGTCCGACGACGTGACCGGCCGTGTCAAGACGTACGAAGCCATCGTCAAGGGCCACAACGTGCCGAAGCCCGGCGTTCCGGAGTCCTTCAAGGTCCTTGTCAAGGAGCTGCAGGCCCTGTGCCTCGACGTTCGCGTGCTCGACGATCAGGGTGAGGAGATCGAGCTGCGGGAGGATGACGATGATGATGAGATCGTCTACACCGACTCCGGCCGCGAGAATCTGGTCACCGATGAGAACGAGGTGCTCTCCTCCGGCTACGGCATCGATGCCGACAGCGAGGCGAAGCAGGGCCTCGACGCTCTGGAAAAGATCATCGGCATCGACGATGACGAGGAAGAGGAAGATCCCGAGCCGGAGTGCCCGTATGACATCTCCGATGCGCCCGAGGACGAAGAATAAGGAGGAGGCAGACGATGAGCAATAAAACCTTCAGCGCGATCAAAATCGGCATTGCTTCTCCGGAAATGATCCGCGACTGGTCTTACGGCGAGGTCAAAAAGCCGGAGACCATCAACTACCGCACCCTGAAGCCCGAGCGCGACGGCCTGTACTGCGAGCGCATCTTCGGACCGACGAAGGACTGGGAGTGCCACTGCGGCAAGTATAAGAAGATCCGCTTCAAGGGCAAGATCTGCGATCGCTGCGGCGTCGAGGTCACCCGGAGCAAGGTGCGCCGCGAGCGCATGGGCCACATCGAGCTGGCCGCGCCGTGCAGCCACATCTGGTATTTCAAGGGCATCCCCTCCCGTATGGGCCTGCTGCTGGACATCAGCCCGCGCATTCTGGAGAAGGTCCTGTATTTTGCCAACTATATCGTCACGGATCCCGGCGACACGCCCCTGAGCAAGTGCCAGATCCTGACGGAAAAAGAATACCGCGACATGCGCGAAAAGTATGAGAACGATTTCGAGGCCGGTATGGGCGCCGAGTCCGTGCAGAAGCTGCTGGCCGAGATCGATCTCGAGGCCCTGTGCAGCCAGCTCCGCAGTGAGCTCGTCAACGCCAGCGGCCAGAAGAAGCTGCGCATCATCAAGCGGCTCGAGGTCGCCGAGGCCTTCCGCGCCTCCGGCAACAAGCCCGAGTGGATGATCATGAATGTCCTGCCGGTCATCCCGCCGGACATCCGCCCGATGGTCCAGCTCGACGGCGGTCGTTTCGCAACGTCCGACCTCAATGACCTCTACCGCCGCGTCATCAACCGCAACAACCGCCTCAAGCGCCTCATCCAGCTCAATGCGCCGGATATCATTATCCGCAACGAAAAGCGCATGCTGCAGGAGGCCGTGGATGCCCTCATCGACAACGGCCGCCGCGGCCGCGCTGTCACCGGTGCGAACAACCGTGCGCTGAAGTCCCTGTCCGACATGCTCAAGGGCAAGCAGGGCCGCTTCCGTCAGAACCTGCTGGGCAAGCGCGTCGACTATTCCGGCCGTTCTGTTATCGTCGTCGGCCCGGAGCTGAAGCTCTATCAGTGCGGCGTGCCGAAGGAAATGGCCATTGAGCTGTTCCGCCCGTTTGTCATGAAGAAGCTCGTCGAGGACGGTGTTGCCAACAACATCAAGAGCGCCAAGAAGAAGATCGACAAGGGCGAGCCCGAGGTCTGGGATGCCCTCGAGGACATCATCAAGGACCGCCCCGTCATGCTCAACCGTGCGCCGACGCTGCACCGCCTCGGCATTCAGGCCTTTGAGCCGGTGCTGGTCGAGGGCCGCGCCCTGAAGCTGCACCCGCTGTGCTGCACCGCCTTCAACGCCGACTTCGACGGCGACCAGATGGCAATCCACGTCCCGCTGTCGGCAGAGGCCCAAGCTGAGGCCCGTGTGCTGATGCTCTCCGCAAACAACCTGCTGCGTCCGCAGGACGGCAAGCCCGTCACCGTGCCGACGCAGGATATGATCCTCGGTACCTACTACCTGACCTATGTCCGTCTGGGCAAGGAGGAGAAGGGTGCGGAGCAGGTCTTTGTGACCGATGCGGGCGACTTCGACCTTCCCGTGAACCAGCTCGTCGACGGCGACCTTGTGGAAGCCGCGGTCGAGAAGGCCGAGAATGAGAAGAAGCGCGCCCCGTCCTATCTGCCGCTGCATGCCTATTCCAGCGTCGATGAGGCCATCACGGCCTATGCCGATGGCTGCATCGGCCTGCATGCGCCCATCCGCGTGCGCTACGGCAAGGAGATCGACGGCGTGATGCAGTACCGCATCATCACGGCGACGGTCGGCCGCCTGATCTTCAACGAGCCGATCCCGCAGGACCTTGGCTTCGTGGACCGCAGCGATCCCGCGCATCTGTTCGACCTTGAGGTCAGCTTCCTTGTTGGCAAGAAGAAACTCGGCGTCATCATCGACAAGTGCATCCGCCGTCATGGCTTCACCATCGCCACCGAGATGCTCGATCGCGTCAAAGCCCTCGGCTACAAGTACTCCACGAAGGGCGCCATCACCGTCTCCATCGCCGATATGGCCATTCCGGAGAAGAAGTACGCTCTCATCGAAGAGGCCGAAAAGCAGACAGTCAAGATCGACCGCCAGTACAAGCGCGGCTTCCTCACGAACGACGAGCGCTATCGCCTCGTTGTCCACCAGTGGGAGCAGACGATCAAGGACGTCACCGGCGCTCTGCAGGAGAACCTTGACCGCTTCAACCCGATCTATATGATGGCCGACTCCGGCGCCCGCGGCAGCATGAACCAGATCCGTCAGCTCGCCGGTATGCGCGGCTTGATGGCAGATACGAACGGCCGCACGATCGAGATTCCGATTAAGGCAAACTTCCGTGAAGGCCTTTCCGCTCTGGAATACTTCATCTCCTCCCGAGGCGCCCGTAAGGGCCTGACCGACACTGCGCTGCGTACCGCCGACTCCGGCTACCTGACGCGCCGTCTGGTCGACGTCTCGCAGGAGGTCATCATCCGCATCCCCGACTGCGGCACGACGCATGGCATCCACCTGTCCGAGGTCGTGGAAAAGGGCCAGGTCATCGAGTCCTTCGGCTCTCGCATCCATGGCCGCTTCCCGGTGCATGATATCGTCGATCCGGAGACGGGCGAGGTGCTCATCCCGAACAACCGCATGATGCATGAGGACGATGCCAAGATGCTCGAGGCACACGGCATTCACTCCGTCTATGCCCGTACCGTGCTCGGCTGCCGCGCCCGCAGCGGCGTCTGCGCCAAGTGCTACGGCATGAACCTTGCAACGTCCGAGCTTGTGAACCTCGGCGAGGCGGTCGGCATCATCGCCGCCCAGTCCATCGGCGAGCCGGGCACGCAGCTGACCATGCGTACCTTCCACACCGGCGGCGTTGCCGGCGACGATATCACGCAGGGCCTTCCGCGAGTCGAAGAGCTCTTCGAGGCCAGAAAGCCGAAGAAGATGGCGGCCATTGCCGAGATCGACGGCGTCGTCGAGATCGACGAGAGCCACCGCAGCGCGCTGCGCGACATCACGATCACCGCGGACGACGGCGAGGTCAAGCTCTATCAGGTCCCGTATTCCGTCGGCCTGAAGGTCGAGCAGGGAAAGCGTGTGCGCAAGGGCGAGCCCATCACCGACGGCGCGCTCAACCCGCATGACGTGCTGCGCATTTCCGGTGTCGAGGCCGTGCAGGAATATCTGACGCAGGGCGTTCTGGCCGTGTACCGCCAGCAGGGCGTCGATATCAACGACAAGCACATCGAGGTCATCATCCGCCAGATGATGCGCAAGGTGCGCGTCGAGGATCCCGGCGACACCACGCTCCTGAGCGGCACCGTCGTGGATGTCTATGAGTTCGAGGACGCCAATGCCGTTGTGCAGGCGCGCATCGATGCGGGCGAGACGGACCTCCGTCTGGCCACGGATTCCCTCATCCTCATGGGTATCACGAAGGCTTCCCTTGCCACGGAGTCCTTCCTCTCCGCTGCCTCCTTCCAGGAGACGACGAAGGTCCTGACCGAAGCCGCCATCAAGGGCAAGGTGGACCATCTGGTTGGCCTGAAGGAGAACGTCATCATCGGTAAGCTCATCCCTGCCGGTTCCGGCCTCGATATCTACCGCGATTTCGAGCCGACCAACTGGCCGGAGTCCTCCGTGACGCAGAGCATGATCGATAACGAGCAGAAGTAAATACAGCCTAAGTCTTCGAAGGCCCGTGCAGGGAATCCCTGCGCGGGCCTTTCAGACTATCGAAAAAGCCTCGCAGAGTTTGCGCCCGCAGGCGCAAAGAAAATGGAAATCATTTTCTCCGGCGGCGTGTACGTCGGAGAAAATACCGCTCAGTCCGCCAGTGTGCGAATTGTCCGCCCTTGGCGGGCGATTCGTGCGCGCAGCGGACTGCAAGCCTTTTGCCGGAAAAGCCCGAAGGGGTTTCCCGGCAGTTGAGCCTGTGCAGCGATTTGCTGTACGGGCCTTTTTGTGCGCCTTGGGGCTTGTTACCATAATATAGGCAAACATATGTTCAAAAATTAGGATTTTCCGGGTTTCTGGGAAAAATTTCCGGAAAAATCTCGGGCAGAATCCGAAAAAGTGATTGCATTTTTGGGGCAGGAATAGTATACTACAAGCGAAGTGGAGCGAAATGGATGAAATGTGAGCAAAATGGAGCGGAGGTGAGGGAATGTTCGGCAAATACAAGCACACGCTTGACCCCAAGGGACGGCTGTTCGTTCCCGCCAAGCTGCGCGAGGAGCTCGGCAGCGCGTTCTATGTTGCCCGTTCACTGGACCCCTGCCTGACGGTCTATACCGAGGAGGAGTGGCAGCGCATCGTCGAGCGCAGCAAGGCTGCGCCGTCGTCCAAGGCCCGCGGCCTGCGCACGTTCTTTGCCAACGTCGTGCGCTGTGAGCCGGACAAGCAGGGCCGCTTCCTGCTGCCGGACGACCTCCGCAAATATGCCGGGATCCAGCAGGAGGTCTATTTCCTCGGGCAGGCCGGCCGCGCTGAGATCTGGGCGGCAGAGCGCTACGAGGAGGAAGAGGCCAATGTCTCCGCCGAGGAGCTGGCCGCACTGATGGAAGAGATCGGGATCTGATGGAATTTCAACATAAATCCGTATTGCTGCAGGAGTGCATTGACGCGCTGAACATCCGCCCGGACGGGATCTACCTCGACGGGACGCTCGGCGGCGCAGGGCATTCCAGTCAGATCGCCCGCCGCCTGACGGAGGGGGGGCGTCTCATCGGCGTGGATCGCGACCGCACGGCGCTGGCCGCCGCAAAGGAGCGCCTGGCCCCCTATGCCGACCGCGTGACACTCGTGCATTCCAATTTTGCGGAGATCGACGCGATCCTCGATTCCCTTGGGATTCCGGCCGTGGACGGCATGCTGTTCGACCTCGGCGTTTCGTCGCCGCAGCTCGACGATGCTTCGCGCGGCTTTTCCTACATGGCGGACGCCCCGCTCGATATGCGCATGGATAAGGACGATGCGCTCACGGCGGGGGAGGTCGTCAACACCTGGCCGCAGGGCGAGCTGCGCCGCATTCTCTATGATTACGGCGAGGAGCGCTATGCACCGCAGATCGCGGCAGCCATCTGCCGGGCGCGTGAGAAGGCACCCGTCGAAACGACGCTGGAGCTGGTGGACATCATCCGCTCGGCCATGCCCGCGCAGGCGCTGCGCGAAAAGCAGCACCCCGCAAAGAGAAGCTTTCAGGCCATCCGCATCGCCGTGAACGATGAGCTCGGCGCCGTCAGCCGCATGATGCAGGCTGCGGTCGGCCGCCTCAATCCCGGCGGCAGACTGGCCGTCATCACCTTCCATTCGCTCGAGGACCGCATCGTCAAGAGCGAGATGCAGCAGGCGGCGCGCGGCTGCACCTGCCCGCCGGAATTCCCGGTGTGCGTCTGCGGCAAAAAGCCGCTCGTGAAGCTCGTTACGCGCAAACCCATCGTCTCCGGCCCTGCGGAGCTGGAGGAAAATCCCCGCGCCCGGAGCGCGAAGCTCCGCGTTGCGGAAAAACTTTGACAGAAAGGATGAGCCACCATGGCAGACCCTTATCGCAGCAACGGCTCGGCGGCCTATGATGTCCGCCGCCGGAATACCGCACAGCCTCTGGAGCAGCCGGAGCGTCTGCCGGACGCGCCTGCGCGGCACAAGCCGGCGCGCCATGTCCGTGCACGTCTGGGTATCTCGCCCCTGACGGCGCTCGGCGCGGCCGCCGCCGTGCTGATGCTGGCACTGGTGGTGTTCAGCTATATCCGCCTCTATGAGGCGCGCAGCGATGTCGGCAAGCTGCAGACGCAGCTCAGCACGCTGGAGGAGCAGCAGGCCAGACTGCAGTCGCAGTATGACAATGCCCTCGATCTCGAGCAGATCGAAAAGCGCGCCAAGGAGCTTGGCATGCGCCAGCCGGGCAGCTCGCAGATCATCTATGTGCAGGTCGATGCGGACGATACGACGGAGGTCTATGCCGCGCCTGCGGAGAAGAATGTGTTCGTCCGCGTGATCGACGCATTCCGCAGCGCCTTTACGGACGCCATCAACTACTTCTCCTGAGCCTGCCGCAGAATTTCGGGAGGGACGGCCATTTCAGGCATGGTCCCGCCGCCCGATTCATATCGTATACAGAGCATGGGCGGTGAGTGAGAATTGCCGCCCATCTTTTTTCCACTGTTTTGCCCCGGGAGGGAATACTATGAAGCAGCAACCGCAGAGAAGACGCCGCCGCGCGCCAAAGCGCGAGGAGGTCTCGACGACCCATGTGCGCAAGGGCATCTTTTTCCTGATGATCCTGCTGGGTGTCGTCAGCTTTTGCGCCGTGGCGGGCATGCTCGTGAAGCTCATGCTCGTCGACCACGATTATTATGAGGCAAAGGCCATCCGCAACCAGACCCGCAGCACGAGCGTCACCGCCTCGCGCGGCACGATCTATGACCGCAATGGCAATGTGCTGGCGGCCTCGTCGAGTGTGGAGAATGTTTTCCTCGACCCGCTGGAGCTGTCGCAGAACAAGGTCGACGTCCCGGCGCTGGCAAAGAAGCTCGCGGCCGTGCTCGATCTGGATGCGGGCTGGATCGAGGAGCAGGCCGCCGATACGAGCCTGCGCTACAAGGTCATCAAGCGCCGCCAGGCGCAGGAGGTCTGCGACAAGGTCCGCGAGATCATTGCGGAGGATAAGATCATCGGCGTGCATCTCGAGCCGGATTCTCAGCGCTACTATCCCTATCACGATGTCGCGGCGCAGATCATCGGCTTTACGAACACCGAGAACGTCGGCTCCGAGGGGCTGGAGGCCTATTATAATGACGAGCTGCAGGGCACGGCCGGAGCCGTCATCACAACGAAGGGCAACTACGAGACGCAGATGCTCTATTCCTATGAGAAGTATTATCAGGCGTCCGACGGCGACAGCATCCACCTGACGCTCGACACGACGGTGCAGTATTATCTGCAGAAGCAGATGCAGGACGCCGTGGACCGCTATGACGTGCTCAACGGCGCGTTCGGCATCGTCATGAACTGCAAAACGGGCGAGATCGTCGCCATGTGCACGCTCGGCAGCTATGACCCGAACGATTATCAGGAAATTTATGACGAGGACCTGCGCACACAGATCGAGGAGCTTTACACCAAGGCGGAAAAGCAGCCCGAAAATTCCACGGCCCGCACGGAGGCCTTCAACGCCTATAACGCCGCCGTGCGCGACGCCCGCCTGAAGCAGTGGCGCAACCGCTGCGTCTCCGACGGCTATGAACCTGGCTCGACGTTCAAGATCCTCACGCTGGCGGCGGCGCTCGATTCCGGCGCAGTCACGACGGCCGATACGTTCTACTGCGGCGGCTCCGAGAAGATCGAGGGCCGCGAGCAGATCCTCAACTGCTGGAACCATGCCGGCCACGGCAGCGAGACTACGGCGCAGGCCCTGCAGAAATCCTGCAACATCGCCTTCGCCCACATCGGCCTGCGGACGGGCGGCGGCACGCTGTATGACTACTGCCGCGCCTTCGGCCTGATGGAGCAGACGGGCATCGACCTGCCCGGCGAGGCCTCCGGCGTGTTCCACACGCGCGAGCGCCTGGCCAACACCGCCTCCTACGGCACGAGCTACCTCATCGCAACGTCGTTCGGCCAGACCATCAAGCCGACGCCCATCCAGCTCGTCACGGCTATTTCCGCCGTGGTGAACGGCGGCTACCTGCTCGAGCCCTATGTCGTCTCGGAGATCGTCGACTCCGAGGGCAACGTCGTGCAGCAGAACGCCCGCACCGTCGTGCGGCAGGTCATCTCCGAGGAGACGTCTGCCACGATGCGGCAGATCATTGAGTCCGTCGTCACGGAGGGCACGGCAAAGAATGGCAGCGTCGTCGGCTACCGCATCGGCGGCAAGACCGGCACGGCCGAAAAGACCGACCAGACCGATTCGAACGGCCAGCAGACGAACGACAAGATCGTCTCGTTTGTCGGCATTGCGCCGATGGATGATCCGGAGTATGTGGTACTCATCGCACTTGATACGCCGAACCCCGCCACCGGCACCTATATCTCCGGCGGCGTTATGGCCGCGCCGACCGTCGCCCGCGTGATGGAGGACATCCTGCCCTATCTCGGCGTCGAGCCGGATTATTCCGAGGTGGATATGTCCCGCGTGACGGTTCGCATGCCGAATCTGGCCGGGAAGACCGAGTCCGAGGCGGCTGCCATTCTGGAGGAAGATCACCTGAACTACAAGATCATCGGCGACGGCGACAAGATCGTCAGCCAGATCCCGGCCCACGGCCGTGAGCTGCCCGGCAATTCGACCGTGCTGCTCTATACGGACGATTCCATGCCGACCGACGAGGTCGAGGTGCCGAATCTGACGGGTATGACCGTGGCGCAGGCCAGCACGACGCTGTCCCAGCTCGGGCTCTATCTGCAGGCCAAGGGCACGGATTCGAATGCATGGTACGTCTTGGTGACAAAGCAGGACATCGACGCCGGAACAAAGGTCCCGCGCGGCACGATGATCGCCGTCACATTCACGGATACGACCGCACTGGATTAAAGAAGGTTGAATGCAATGAAATTACACGAGCTTTTGCAGGGCATCGAGGTGCTCGAACAGAACGCCGACCCGGAGCTGGAGCTGACGGGCGTGAGCTATGATTCCCGCTCGACCGCGCCCGGCGAGCTGTTTGCCGCCATTTCGGGCTATGCCACGGACGGCCACCGCTTCATTCCCGCCGCCCTTGCGCGCGGCGCGGCCTGTGTGCTGTGCGAGCACGACATGCCGGAGCACACGCCGTGGGTGCGCGTGCGCGATGCGCGCGCGGCGCTGGCGCAGCTCGGCTGCAACTGGTTCGGCCATCCGGCGGAGCGCCTGTGCATGATCGGCGTGACGGGGACGAACGGCAAGACGACCGTGACCTGCCTTGTCAAGCATGTGCTCGAGCAGACGCTCGGCGCGAAGGTCGGCCTCATCGGCACGATCGAAAACCGCATTGGCGACACCGTCCTCCCCACGGAGCGCACGACGCCCGAGAGCTTTGCCCTGCAGGGCCTGCTGCGGCAGATGCTCGATGCGGGCTGCACGCATGTGGTGATGGAGGTCTCGTCCCATGCGCTGGCGCTGCACCGCGTGGACGGTATCCCGTTCACGGTCGGTGCGTTCACGAACCTGACGGAGGACCACCTCGATTTCCATAAGACCATGGAGGCCTACGGGGCCGCCAAGGCCCGCCTGTTCCGGCTTTGCCGGACGGGTGTGCTCAATGCGGACGACCCGGCTTACCGGACCATGCTGCAGGGCGCGACCTGTACACCGCTGCTCGTCGGCACGGGGAAGGACGCCGCGCTGCGCGCAGAGCAGGTGCAGCTTGCGCCGGACCATGTGGCGATGGAGGTGCGGGAAGGGGAGAAGGCGGCGCATGTCCGCATCGGCATCCCCGGCCGCTTCACGGTCTCGAACGCGCTTCTGACGCTCGGCATTGCCCGCGCCCTCGGCATTGGGCTGGAGGACGCCTGCCGCGCGCTCGGCACGGCGGCGGGCGTAAAGGGCCGCATCGAGGTCGTGCCCACGCCGGGCCGCGATTACACCGTTCTCATCGATTATGCCCACACGCCGGATGGACTGGAGAACATTCTCCGTTCCGTGCGCGACTTCTGCCGCGGCCGCCTCATTGTGCTGTTCGGCTGCGGCGGCGACCGCGACCGGACAAAGCGCCCCATCATGGGCGAGATCGCCGCGCGGCTGGCCGACGTGCTCGTTGTGACGTCGGATAACCCCCGCACGGAGGAGCCGATGGCCATCATCCGCGAGATCCTTGCCGGGATCCCGCAGACGGAGAAGCCCGTCTATGTGGAGGAGAACCGCCGCAGGGCCATCCGCATGACCTTGCGTTTCGCGCAAAAAGATGATATGATAGTGCTCGCCGGAAAAGGACATGAGACCTATCAGGTCCTCGGTACGGAAAAAATTCGCTTTGACGAGCGCGAGGAAGTCGCCGCTTGTCTGCAAGAGGAAGACCATGAGCAATAAGACCCTGACGCTCGGGCAGGCCGCCGCGTGGTGCGGCGGTCAGATCGCCCCCGAGCTGGAAGAACGGCCGTTTTTCGGCGCAAATTTTGATTCTCGCCTGATCCGGCCCGGCGAGCTGTTCGCAGCCCTGCCCGGCGCGCGCGACGGCCATGACTTTGCGGCCTCCGCGCTGGAGCGCGGCGCGGCTGCCGTGCTGGCCAGCCGCCCGGTGGACGGTCCTGCGATCTATGTCGAAGACACGTCCCGCGCCCTGCGTGACATCGCCCGCGGCTACCGCGAGAGCCTGCCGTGCCGCTGCGTCGGCATCACGGGAAGCGTCGGCAAGACGACGACGAAGGAAATGATCGCTGCCGTCCTGCGCACGGCACTGCGCACGCAGTGGACGGAAAAGAATTATAACAATGAGATCGGCCTGCCGGTCAGCGTCCTGCGGCTGAAGCCGGACTGCGAGGCGGCCGTGCTCGAGATGGGCATGAACCACTTCGGCGAGCTGTCCGTGCTCACGCGCATCGCGCAGCCGGACCTGGCCGTGATCACGAACATCGGCACGATGCACATCGAAAATCTCGGCTCGCGCGAGGGCATCCTCCGCGCCAAGCTTGAGATCCTCGAGGGCCTGCGTCCCGGCGGACGCGTGATCTTCAACGGGGACGACGCCCTGCTGCGGCCGC
Organism: Faecousia sp.; assembly: GCF_048519415.1. Classification (NCBI taxonomy): domain Bacteria; kingdom Bacillati; phylum Bacillota; class Clostridia; order Eubacteriales; family Oscillospiraceae; genus Faecousia; species Faecousia sp. The sequence goes on from NZ_DBFZUT010000003.1 coordinate 14,842, forward strand.
TGGCCGCGCGGTATCACGCCGTGTGCTTCGGCCTCTCCGAGGGCTGCGACGTGCGCGCCTCCCGCGTGTGCGAATCGGCGGAGGGAAGCAAATTTACGGTCCACGCCTTCGGAAAGAGCTTTGAGGCCGCACTGAGCGTGCCGGGCCTGCACAATGTGCTCGACGCACTGGCAGCTGCGGCCGTCGGCCTGCTGCTCGGGCTGAGCCCGGAGCAGATCGCAGAAGGCCTGCGGTCCTATGCGCCGCTGCGGCAGCGGGTCAGCCATGCGGCGGGCATGACGATCATTGATGACTGCTACAACGCCGGGCCCGAGTCCATGCGCGCCGCGCTGCGGGTGCTGGCAGGCACGCCGACGGAGGGCCGCCGCATCGCTGTACTCGGCGGTATGCTGGAGCTGGGCGATTTTGCGCCGGAGCTCCATGCCGGGGTCGGCCGCGAGGCCGCAAAGACGGCGGATCTGCTGCTGGCCTACGGCCCGTGCAGCGAATGCTATGTGCAGGGTGCGCACGAGGCGGGCCTTGCCGGGGCACGGGCCTTTGCCACGCACGATGCGCTCGTCGCTGCGCTGGAGGAGACCTGCCGCGCAGGAGACACGCTGCTGTTCAAGGGCAGCCACGGCATGCATATGGAGCAGGTGCTTGCGCGCCTTTTGAAAACGAAAGAACATATGGGGGAATAAAAAATGGAACCTACGCTGATCTGGATCCTTGTTTCGGTGCTGGGCGGCTTTGTCCTGGCGCTGCTGCTCGGCCGGGGGCTTGTTCCGGCGCTGCGCGCGCTGAAGGCGGGCCAGTCCATCCGGGAAGTCGGCCCGAAGTGGCATCAGGGCAAGGCGGGCACGCCGACCATGGGCGGCATCGTCTTTATTCTGTCGTCGCTTTTGTGCATCGTCACCGGCTGGCATGCCATGCGCGAGACCGGCGACTATAAGCACCTGCTTGTGCTGGCGCTGGCGCTGATGTTCGGCCTGATCGGCTTTGCCGATGACTTCATCAAGGTGAAGAAAAAGCGCAATCTCGGCCTGACGGGCCTGCAGAAGCTCGTTCTGCAGGTGCTGGCGGCCTGCCTGTTCCTTGCCGGCATGCATTTTACGAATGCCCTGACGTATGATCTCTATATCCCGTTTGTCCGGGAGCCGCTCGTCCACATCCCGCCGCTGGTCTATCTGGCGCTGTCCGTGTTCATCATCGTCGGCTGCGTCAACGCCGTCAACCTGACGGACGGCATCGACGGCCTTGCCACGGGCGTGACGCTTCCCGTGATGCTGTTCTTCACGCTCGTGTCCATGACGGCAAAGCAGTGGGGCCTTGCCACGTTCCCGGCGACGCTTGTCGGCGCGCTCGGCGGCTTCCTGTTCTATAATTTCTATCCCGCCAAGACATTTATGGGAGATACCGGCTCGCTGTATCTCGGCGGCGCGGTGTGCGGCCTTGCCTATGCGCTCGATATGCCGCTCGTGCTGCTGTTCGTGGGCCTCATCTACATCATTGAGACGCTGTCCGATATCCTGCAGGTGAGCTACTTCAAGCTGACGCATGGCAAGCGCATCTTCAAGATGGCCCCGATCCATCATCATTTTGAAATGTGCGGCTGGTCGGAGAAAAAGATCTGGGTGGTCTTCGTCTCCGTCACCGTGATCATGTGCGTGATCGCCTGGTTCGGCGTGCGCATCTGGTTCTGATCTGATTTCTGCACGCTATCCCGCGGAGAGGAGGTGCGGCCATGTCCCACAGAGAAAAGCAACTGAAAAAGAGCGCGGTGCGTGTTGTGGAGAGCGATCTCGGCGTCATTGACCTGCCGTACCTGCTGCTGACGCTGCTGCTGGTGGCCATCGGTCTGCTGGTGCTGTTCTCCGCAAGCTATGCCCGCGCTTATTACGAGACGAAAAACGCGGCCTCAGTCTTCGTGAATCAGCTCATTTTTGCCGTGATGGGCATCGGTGTGATGTGGCTCATCAGCCGCGTGCCATATGAATGGTATCAGAAGCTGTCGCTCCTGATCCTGGCTGCGTCCATCGGCCTGCTGGTCCTCGTGCCGTTCATCGGCACGGAGAGCGGCGGCGCGACGCGCTGGCTCGACTTCGGCTTCGTGAGCTTCCAGCCGTCCGAGATTGCAAAATTCGGCGTCATCTGCTCGTTTGCGGCCATTATGGCAGCGCACACGCGGGATATGAAGACGATCCGCTACGGCGTGGCGCCCTATGTCGTGATCCTCGGCATCATCGCCGTGCTGCTCTACCTCGAACCGCACATGTCTGCGACGCTCATCATTCTGGCACTCGGCTTTATCCTCATGACGCTCGGCGGTACAGACTGGAAGTATTTGGTCGGCCTTGTTATTCTGGGCTGCCTGCTCGTTGCCGTTTATCTTCTGACGAAGGGCTACACCGGCGGACGCATCAGCGCATGGCTGCACCCGGAGAACGACCCGCTCGACAAGGGCCTGCAGGTGCTGCAGTCGCAGTATGCCATCGGCTCCGGCGGCCTGCTGGGCCTCGGCTTCGGCCGCGGCCGCCAGAAGTATCTCTACCTGCCGGAGGAGCATAACGACTATATCTTCGCCATTGCGTGCGAGGAGCTGGGCTTTGTAGGAGCCATCGGCATCCTCATCCTGTTCGCTCTGCTCATCATCCGCAGCTACTGGATCGCCATGCATGCGCGCGACCGCTTCTCCATGCTGCTGGCCGCAGGCCTGACGACGCTTCTGGCCCTGCAGGTGTTCCTGAACGTCGCCGTTGTGACGAATCTTCTGCCCTCCACGGGCATTTCGCTGCCGTTCTTCTCCTACGGCGGCACCGCGCTCATCATGCAGCTCGCCGAAAACGGCATCGTGCTGAATGTGTCGCGCAGCATTACCCAAAGTCCCAGATAAGTCAAAGGAGGCAGGCCCATGAAGGCCGTATTCACCTGCGGCGGAACGGGCGGACACATCAATCCCGCCCTTGCCGTTGCGCGCGTGCTGCTCGAGCGCCGTCCGGACAGCGAGATCCTGTTTGTCGGCGCGGAGGACGGCATGGAGGCCACTCTGGTCCCGCGCGAGGGCTTCCGGCTCGAAACGCTGCAGATCTCCAGCTATATGCGCAGCCTGAAGCCGAGCGCCATCCGGCATAACGTCAGGGCTGCGCTCTCCATCCGCCGCGCACTGAAAAAGGCGGACCGCATCATCCGCGATTTCCAGCCGGACGTCATCCTCGGCACGGGCGGCTATGCCAGCTATCCGATGCTCCACGAGGGCGCGCGCCTCGGCATCCCCACGGCCGTGCACGAGTCCAATGCCGTGCCGGGCCTCGCTACAAAAATGGTGGCCGATAAGGTCGACCGCATCCTTGTGAGCTTCGCGGACAGCCGCTCGGCCTACCGCGACCCGTCCCGTGTTATCGCGGTCGGCATGCCCGTGCGGGAGGAGTTCGTCTTCACCCGCCGCGCCGACGCCCGCCGCGCTCTCGGCCTCGACGAGAAGACGCCGATGATCGTCTCTGCCTGGGGCAGTCTCGGCGCGCGCGAAATGAACAAGAAGATCGCGCAGTTCATGAAGCTCGAATGCGAGCAGGACTGCTGGCGGCATATCCATGCGACCGGCTCGTTCGGCTGGCGCTGGATGCCGGACTATGTGAAGGAGCAGGGGGTCGAGCTGGAAAAGCACCCGCTCATCACGATGCAGGAATATATCTATAACATGCCGGAGCTTATGGCGGCGGCCGATGTGGTCATCAGCCGCGCCGGAGCCTCGACACTCAACGAGATCGCCGCAGCGGGCACGCCGTGCATCATCGTCCCGTCGCCGAATGTGACGAACGATCATCAGGAGAAAAACGCCCGCATCCTCGAGCAGCACGGCGCGGCCGTCGTACTGCATGAGAACCACTGCGACGGCGAGCTGCTGTTCCGCACGACGCAGGAGCTGCTGGCCGATGCTCCGCGCCGCGCATCCATGCGCAAAGCGCTGCAGGAGCTGGCTGTCGTCGATTCCGCGTCCCGCATCTGTGATATCATTCTGAATCTGGCTAAAACACACAAATCCTGACCGCCGCATAGGATGGGGCATCTTCCCATCCGGAGGTCGGTCATGGACATATTCTGCATCCGCGGCGGAACGCCGCTGCACGGTCGCATTGCGCTGCACGGCGCAAAAAATGCCGCGCTGCCGCTGCTGGCCGCCACGCTGGCGACCGGTGCGCGCTGCGAGCTTCTCGATTGCCCGGATATTTCCGACGTCACGGCTGCCTGCGCCATTCTGCGCCACCTTGGCTGCGCGGTGGAGCAGCACGGCGGGATCGTTGCAGTCGATGCCGGCTCCGCATGCCGGTCAGATATTCCGGCAGAACTCATGCGGAAAATGCGCGCTGCCGTCCTGTTCCTCGGGCCGCTGCTCGCGCGCTTCGGCACGGCGGAGCTGAGCCTGCCCGGCGGCTGCGTGCTCGGCGCGCGGCCGATCGATCTGCACCTGCGCGGCCTGCGCCGGATGGGTGCGGAGATCACGCTTGACGGCGAGCATATTTCGGCCCGGACCGACGGCCTTCACGGCTGCACGGTCGCGCTGCCGCTTCCAAGCGTCGGCGCAACGGAGAATCTCATCCTTGCGGCGCTCGGCTGCCGGGGAACACTGACGCTGTGCAACGCCGCGCGTGAGCCGGAGATCGGCGACCTGATCGCCTTCCTGCGCGCCTGCGGCGCAGACATCCGCGGCGAGGGGAGCCTGCTGCGCATCCGCGGCGGCGTTCCGCTCACCGGCGCGTGCCACACGGTCCTGCCGGACCGCATGGAGGCGGCGACGTATCTGGCCGCGGCTGCCGCAACGCGCGGCGACGTGACGCTCACGAATGTCCGGCCGGAGCATCTGACGGCCGTTCTGGCCGCACTCGAACGCGCGGGCTGCACGCTCACGCAGCAAAACGGCATGCTCCGCCTGCGGTGCAGCCGTCTGCGGGCGGCGGGGCCGATCCGCACCGCGCCGTATGACGGCTTTCCGACGGATGCGCAGGCGCCCCTGATGGCCGCCATGGCCGTTGCGGAGGGCGTGACGGTATTTGAAGAAAATCTGTTTGAGAACCGCTTCCGCCATGTCCCGGCCCTGCGGGCGCTTGGTGCGCACATCCATGCCGCGCGGCGCTACGCCGTTGTGACGGGCGTGCGGGAGCTGCACGGTGCAAGCATGACGGCAACGGACCTGCGCGGCGGGGCTGCGATGGTCATCGGAGCACTCTGCGCCCGTGGCGAGAGCGAGCTTGCCGGGACTGCGCACCTGAAGCGCGGCTATGCGGAGCTCGTGCCGACGCTGCGTGCCTGCGGCGCGGACATTACAGAACGCTGACAAGACCCACGGAGGGGTGGACACCATGGAACACGAGAAAAACGAGCCGCGGCGCAGGCCGCCGGAGCGAAATTCCCGCGCAGCACAGGCTGCGAAGCAGCGCCGTGACCAGCGGCGCGAGCAGGCGCATCTGGAGGAGCTGCGCCAGAAGCAGCGCAAGCGCGCGCGGCACCGCACGCGCCGCCGGATCAATCCCGGCGTCTGGAAGCGCATCCTCATCATGGCGGCGGTCGTCGCTGCCGTCGTGCTGAGCATGGTGCTGTTCTTCCGCGTGCGCTCCGTGGAGGTGACGGGCTCGGCATATTATACTGCCGACGAGATCCGCGCCGCCTGCGGCGTGGCTCAGGGCGACAACCTGCTCACGCTCTCCCGTGCGCGCATCGCCGGGAATATCATGGCGGAGCTGCCCTATGTCAGCACGGTGCAGGTCACGCGCCGCCTGCCGGACACGCTGGAGCTGACCGTGACGGAATATGACGTCACCTATGCGGCGCAGGGCGCGGACGGTGCTTCCTATCTTATCACGGCGGACGGCAAGATCACGGAAAAGATCGACGAGACCGCCGCGCGCGGCCACATCGCCGTGACGGGCCTGCAGCTCGCCGACCCGGTCGTCGGCCAGCAGCTCACAGTCGCCGGGGACGATGACGTCGCCGCGCAGGGCCAGCACGACGCGCTGTGCGCGCTGCTGCAGGCGCTCGAGGAGGCCGGCCTTACGAAGAAGGCCGCATCCGTCGCCGTGCCGAGCTCCTATGAGCTCTCGTTCTGGTACGGCGATCAGTACGAGGTCAAGCTGGGAAATTCCGAGAATCTCCCCTATAAGCTGGCCTATCTTGAAAAGGTGCTCGAAAGCCTCGCGGATTACCAGACCGGCACGATCGATCTGTCCTTCAGCGAGGGAAGCGAGGCCAGATTCACCCCGAAGCAGTGAAAACGATACGGAAAATGTAAATTATTTTCTGAAATCCGAGAAAGTCTATTGACCTGCGGACCATTCCACGATAAAATAAAACGGTATAAATCTGCATATATTATGTACGGCGCGCCGCGCCCGAACAGTGGATACATAGGAGGAGATTGTCAATGTCTGAAACTTACACAGATAAGGTCGTAAATATCAAAGTGATCGGTGTCGGCGGCGCCGGCAACAACGTTGTCAACCGGATGATCACCAGCGGCATCGGCGGAGTCGAATTCGTCGTTGTGAACACGGATCGTCAGGATCTCAATAAGTCCAAGTGCGATAACAAGCTGCAGATCGGTGAGAAGCTGACGGGCGGCATGGGCGCAGGCTCCAAGCCCGACATCGGCAAGAAGTCCGCCGAGGAGAGCCGCGCGGCCATCTCCAAGTGCCTTGAGGGCGCAGACATGGTCTTTATCACCGCCGGTATGGGCGGTGGCACCGGCACGGGCGCAGCCCCGATCATTGCGGATCTCGCACATGAGGCCGGCATCCTGACCGTCGGTGTCGTGACGAAGCCCTTCAAATTTGAGGGTGCAAACCGCATGAAGCAGGCAGAGGCCGGAATCGCCGCCCTGTCCGATAAGGTCGACTCCCTCATCATCATCCCGAACGACCGTCTGAAGTACGTTACGGATCAGAAGATCACGTTCGCCAACGCATTCGGCATCGCAGACGATGTGCTGAAGCAGGCCGTGACCTCCATCTCCGAGCTCGTCGGCTACTCCGACCGCGTCATCATCAACCTCGACTTTGCGGACGTTTCCTCCATCATGAAGAACGCTGGCCGCGCACACATGGGCGTCGGCATTGCCTCCGGCCGCGAGAAGGCTGAGCAGGCCGCCATGGCCGCCGTCGCCAGCCCCCTGCTGGAGACCTCCATCAACGGTGCAACGGGCGTCCTGATCAACGTGACGGGCGCTGCGGACCTCGGCCTCGACGACGTCGAGACTGCCGCGAACATCGTTATGGAAGCGGCGAACCCCGAGGCGAACATCATCTTCGGTGCGACGTTCTCCGAGGACTTCGAGGACGAGATGCGCGTGACGGTCATCGCAACCGGCTTTGACGAGAAGAAGCCGGAGTCCAAGGGGATCTATTCCTCCTCGAAGCCTGCCGCGGGCAGCAAGCAGCAGAGCATTCCCGCAGATGCCGCTTCGGACATCAACGACATCGACGAGATCTTCAAGATCTTCAACAAGTAAAAAACGCTCTGATCTCCCCCGGCGCAAAGCACCGGGGGAGATTTCTGCGCAATTTGCCGTAAATATCCGCAGAATGCGGTTTACTTTCACAATATAGTGTGTTAAAATAAAGATATCCAAATATCCGGAGGTGTTATCCCATGGACAGCAGGAACAAACGCTCAGATAAAAACAGCGAGCTGTACCGCGCGATCACCGCGCTGGATTCGCTCGATGACTGCTATGATTTTCTCGTCGACCTGTGCACACAGCCGGAGCTGAAGGCCATGGAGCAGCGCTATGAGGTCGCCCGCATGCTTGATCGCGGCATGATCTACAGCGACATCCTCGCCGAGACGAGCGCCAGCTCCGCAACCATCAGCCGCGTGAACCGCTGCCTGACGGGCGGTACGGGCGGCTATGAGCGCGCTTTTGCAAAAGTCGATGCGGAGGAAAAGAAATGAGCCCCGAAGCAAGGGAACCCTATGAAACGCTCGCGGGCGCGTATGACGGGCTGACGACCGATGTGGACTATGCCGCCGTGCTGCAGTTTTTCGAGACCGTCCTGCAGCGCGCGGGGCATTCGCCAAAGACCGTGCTGGACCTTGCCTGCGGCACCGGCTCTATGTCCGTGCTGTTGGCGGAGCGCGGCTATCGCGTCATCGGTGCGGATATTTCCGAGGAAATGCTGACGGCCGCCGCACAGAAGGCTGCAGCCATGGCGGAAAACCCGCCGTTCTTCATTTGCCAGCCCATGCAGCGCCTGACCCTGCCGGAGCCTGTGGAGGCCATTGTGTGCCTCCTGGACAGCCTGAACTATCTGACGGAGCCGGAGGACTGCCGCAAGACGTTTCACCGTGTCTGGCGCGCGCTGCGGCCCGGCGGCATGTTCTTTTTCGACATCAACACGCCGCAAAAGCTGCGCGGGCTGGACGGGCAGGTCTTCCTCGATGAGAATGACGAGTCCTACTGCGTCTGGCGAGCGGAATTTGACGAAGAAGAGAACTGCTGCTACTATGGCATCGATCTGTTCCGCCGCAGGGGTGCACTGTGGGCGCGCAGCTTTGAGCAGCACTGTGAATATGCCTATGACCCGGACACGCTGGAGCAGTGGCTCCGCGAGGCGGGCTTTGCGCGTGTAGAGTGCTTCGGTGACCGCACGCTGACGCCGCCCGGTCCGGAGGAGCAGCGCATGTATTTTGCCGCATGGAAGGAGTAACTGCAATGCAGGATCACATTGTTCGCGCCATCACGAAGGATGGCTTTCTGAAGGCGACGGCCATCTGCTCCACGGGGATCGCGGAGCGCGCCCGCCAGATCCACCACACCACGCCCACGGCCACAGCCGCGCTCGGCCGCGTTCTGACGGCTGCCTCGATGATGGGCAACATGCAGAAGGTCGAAAACGGCACGCTGACGCTGCAGATCAAGGGCGGCGGCCCGCTTGGGACGCTGCTGGCCGTTTCGGATGCCGAGGGCAATGTCCGCGGCTATGTGCAGAATCCCGGCATCACGCTGCTGGAGAAGTATGCGGGCAAGCTGGATGTCGGCGCTGCCGTCGGCACGGACGGCATGCTCACGGTCATCCGCGACCTGCAGATGAAGGAACCCTATGTCGGCTCCGTCGCGCTCGTCTCCGGCGAGATCGGCGATGATGTGACGGCATACTTTGCCCAGAGCGAGCAGACGCCGACGGCCTGTGCGCTCGGTGTGCTCGTCGGCCGCGACCAGACGGTCAGCGTGGCGGGCGGCTATCTCATCCAGCTGCTGCCGGATGCGCCGGACGCCCTCATAGACCGGCTGGAGGCAGGCATCCGCGCTGCGGGCGCCGTGACGCCCATGCTGTCCGAGGGGCTGACGCCGGAGGCTATGCTGCGCCGCGTGCTGGACGGCTTCGAGCTGGAGTTCCTCGAGAATACGCCGGTGAGCTACCGCTGTTACTGCTCGCGCGAGCGCGTGACCTCAACGCTCATTGCCATCGGCCGCAAGGACCTCGAGGAGATCGTCGCGGAAGGAAAGCCCATCAATCTCGAGTGCCAGTTCTGTGATCAGGTCTATACCTTCACGCCGGAGGAGATCTCAGACCTCCTGAAAGAGATTTGAAGAAACTTGAAAAAAATCGAAAAAAGTGCTTGACAAAATGGGGGCCTGCGTGTATAATAAGACCCGTCGCTGATGAGTGATCGCCACTCAGAAGGACGCAGGGGAGCATAGCTCAGCTGGGAGAGCACATGCCTTACAAGCATGGGGTCACAGGTTCGAGCCCTGTTGTTCCCACCATTATCTGGCCCGGTGGTGCAGTCGGTTAGCACGCCAGCCTGTCACGCTGGAGGTCGACGGTTCGAGTCCGTTCCGGGTCGCCATTTTTAAAGCATCTGAGCCGAGTTTTACTCGGCTCAACATGCCTCTGTAGCTCAGTAGGTAGAGCAGCGGACTGAAAATCCGCGTGTCGTTGGTTCAACTCCGACCGGAGGCACCAGATGCGGGTGTAGCTCATCTGGTAGAGCGCCACCTTGCCAAGGTGGAGGTAGCGAGTTCGAGCCTCGTCACCCGCTCCATTCGTTAACTGAAGGAACGCACCCCGCGTTCCTTTTTTACGAGATAAGTTCATATGGTGCCGTGGCCAAGTGGTAAGGCAAGGGTCTGCAAAACCCTGACTCCCCAGTTCAAATCTGGGCGGCACCTCCAAAAAAGAAAGACACGCAGATGCGTGTCTTTCTTTTTTGGTGTCAGTGTATCGAAAGCCCTGCAGAACACAGTCGGAAGTGTATGGCATCCCATCGCCCCAAAGACCCGAATGGCTTTCCTGACAGTTGAAGAGCCGCCCTCGGTGGGCGGCTCAGACTGTCAAAAACCCTGCCCAGCCGACGGTTTCGGAGGGACGGACAGTGTGAAAGGAAACCGTCAGGGTGTCCTTTCACGTTCAATTACCCGCCGCAGCGGCAGAATTGCAAAATCTTGCTGCAAAATTTGATTTTGTAATTCGGAAAGCAGCTTGCAGAAAAGGCCCGAAGGGACTTTTTTGACAAGCTGAAAAGAGCCGCCCTCGGTGGGCGGCTCTTTGGATAGATCGGGGATCAGAACTCTGCGGGGTTCTTTGCGGCAGCTTCTGTCTCGGCGGCAGCGGCGGCCTTGGACTTGCGGACGGCGTCACGGATGAAAAAGACGGCCTCCAGAATGCTGAAGACAAAGGCGATGCCAAGGTCCTTCAGAACGCTGGTTCGGATTTCCGCCTCCGTCAGGAAATCGGGAACGGATGCCAAGGCATCGCGGAACGCGATATCGTAGGTTTCCTTGAGCGCATCAAAGATCTCCTTTGCCAGACCGAAATATTCGGCGGCGACGATCATCAGCATGGTGAATACGACGGCGAGGATCGCGCCGTGCACGGTGTTCTTCCGGCCGGAAAACAGGCCATAGCCGAAGTAACCGGCGGCCATGCCGACCAGCGCGCTGATCCACGCAATATAGCCGAGCTGCAGCAAGCCGAAATGGACCAGGCCACCGGCGGCGGAGAAGAGCAGCGCGCCGAGCACACCGAGGGCGATGTTTTCGCGGCGCTTCACCGGAAGCTCCGCAGGGTTGACATAGGGTTCTGCCATGGGAGGTACCTCTCTTTCTTTTCTGTAAGCCTATTCTACCATGCCGGGCAGGAGAAAGCAAGAAGTAGTTATTCCTCCGTCGGCACGATGGAGCAGCCGTCCGTGATGCCATAGGTGGCGAGCAGGCGCTTTGTGCCCTTGTCCGTTACCGGGCGAAGCAGGCGCAGGTGCTTTGCGCCCCCGGCGCGCAGCGGGCAGATCGCCTCGCCCAGAAGCTGCGCCGCCAGCCCACGGCCGCGGTGCTCCGGCAGCAGGGCCAGATGCAGCAGCGCGCCCTCATCGCCGTCCAGACGGCGCGTGGCGACCACCCCGGCGGGGGTATCGCGCAGCATGGCGATGCGAACGCGGTCGCCCGGCTCCGTCTGCGGGCAGCCAAGCGCGGCCAGCAGGGGAGCGTCCTCCGGAGCCACGTCGCGATACCACATATTGAAATCCAGATAGCGGCTGCCGCGCCACCAGTTCTGACGGCCGAGCGTCGAAAGCTCCGGCGTCAGGTGCGTAGCGTCGTTCAGCGAGACGAGCTCATAGCTGCCGTTTTCCCAGTGCAGCTCCGTGACGGCCGTGTTTTCACTGTGGCTGACGCCTTCGTCCTGCCCGGGGAAAAACAGCTCTATCAGCGCGCCGCGCAGGACCATGCCGTGAGAGAAAATGGCGATGGACTGTCCTTCGTGACGGCGGACGACGTCGTCCAGCCCGGCAAGGAAGCGGTGTGCATATTGCAGGAAGCACTCCGCGCCCTCCACATACCAATGGTAGGAATCGTGAGAGAAGGCGTGCAGCTGCGCGGGATAACGTCGCTCCAACTCGCCAAACGGCGTGTCCTCCCACGGGCCGAGGCCGACCTCGCGGAAGCGCGCGTCGCGGTGGAGCGGCAGGCCCTTCTGCCGGTAGATGGCCGTCGCCGTCAGGCAGGTGCGCTTCAGATCGCTGGCATAGACCGCGTCGACGGGGATGCCTGCAAAGCGCTGCGCCAGCGCCGCGATCTGGCGGCGGCCGTTCGGCGTCACGCAGGAATCATATTGGCCGTGGATGCGGCGGAAGACATTGCCCTCCGCCTCCGCGTGCCGGATCAGGTAGATTGTTGTCATAGTCCGTTCCTCTCTGTGCATGGGATTTTCCTTCAGTATAGCACAGCAATTCAAAAATGAAAAGTGACAGACGGTCAAAAAACTGCCGGCCAAAAGCTTCGGAGGGGAAGAAAAGCAGGAATGGAAACCGTCAGGGTCTCCCTTCTCGTTCCATCACTCCTGCAGCGGCAAAATTGCAAAATAATATTTCAAAATTTCATGTTTGCAATTTCGAAAGCAGCTTGGCAAAAAGCTGAAGTGTTTTTTTGCGCAGGCGCGGGCATGCTAACCGTGCAGAAAAGCACGAAGGGAGGAAGAACGATGCAGGTACGCTCCTTTTTGCTGACGCTCGGCCTCGGCATGGCCGCAGGCGGCACGGTAGCGCTGATGCTGCCGCGGCAGTCCGGCGTGCGCCGGGAGGCGCAGAAGGCCGCCGACGCCGTGGAGCAGACCATCACGGATGCGGTGCAGAAACTGAAGCCCTGACGGCCCGATGCTGCGGAGGACCTCCGCAGCATTTTTTTTCGCGGCGTGCAGTGGGACTTGCGGGAACGGAAAAACCATGCTATAATTATGGCAGAATCTCTGCAAAAAAAGACCTGCGGCCAATTTTAGGCAGCAGGTCTGCGGCTTATCCCAAAGGCCCTTTCGGACTTTTTCGCCAAGCCGTTTGCAAAAGTGTAAAATAGAATTATTATTTTGCATTTTTTGCCGCTGCGGCGGGTGAAGGAACGCGAAAGGACACCCTGATGGTTTCCGTTCCTTCTTTCCTTCCCCCGATTACCGGTCCTCAAGCATGATTGCGGCACAGAGCGTCTGTGTCTAAATAAAATTTCAGAAAAGAAAAGGAGACGAAGATGAAGCATTCGCTGACCTCCGGCTCGATCTGGCGCGGCATGCTGTTTTTTGCCCTGCCTATCCTGCTCGGAAACATTTTCCAACAGCTCTACAACACAGCTGACGCCTTTATCGTCGGCCGCTTCCTGGATAAGAACGCCTATGCCGCCGTCAGCTCCTCCGGCAGTCTGATCTTCCTGCTCGTCGGCTTTTTCAACGGCATCGCCGTCGGCGCGGGCGTCGTCATCGCACGCTACTACGGCGCGAAGGACAACGAGAAACTCCAGACGGCCGTCCATACGACGCTGGCCTTCGGCTTGACGGCGGGCATCGTGCTGACGGTGCTCGGCATGACGCTCACGCCGCAGCTGCTGCGCCTCATGAAGACGGATACGGACGTGCTGCCGAACTCCATCGACTATTTCCGGATGTATTTTGCGGGCTCCATAGCCATCGTCATGTATAACCTCTGCGTTGGCATCCTGCAGGCCGTGGGAGACAGCCGCCACCCGCTGTATTACCTGATCCTGTCGTCGCTTGTGAACATCGCGCTCGATCTGCTGTTTGTCGGTGTGTTCCATTGGGGGGTCTGGTCTGCCGCACTGGCCACGAGTATTTCGCAGTTCGTGAGCCTCGGCCTGTGCATCTTCCGCCTGTGCCACTATGACACGGTCTACCGTGTGCGCCTGCGCAAGATTCGCTTCCATCTGCCTATGCTCAAGCAGGTTATCCACTTTGGCCTGCCCTCCGGCGTACAGAATTCCATCATCGCCTTCGCAAACGTCATCGTGCAGAGCAACATCAACGCCTTCGGCTCGAACGCCATGGCGGGCTGCGGCACCTATGCCAAGCTCGAGGGCTTTGCCTTCCTTCCCATCACCTGCTTCACGATGGCGCTGACGACCTTCGTCAGCCAGAACCTCGGTGCACATCAGTATGACCGCGTGAAGAAGGGCGTGCGCTTCGGCATCGTCTGCTCCACAACGCTGGCCGAGTGCATCGGCGTGGTGCTGTTCCTGCTGGCAGAGCCGCTCGTGGCCATTTTCCAGAACGACCCCGCCGTCATTGAGATCGGCGTGCGGCAGGCCCATGTGGAGGCGCTGTTCTTCTGCTTCCTGGCCTTTGCCCACTGCATCGCGGGCATTATGCGCGGCGCGGGCAAGCCGACGGTGCCGATGTTCATCATGCTTGCCATCTGGTGTGTGCTGCGCGTGGCCTATATCTCCATCGTCGTGCCGCTTGTGGCCAAAATCGACGTCATCTTCACGGCCTATCCGCTTACCTGGGGCGTGAGCTGCGTCATTTTCCTCATCTACTTCCTTAAATCCGACTGGCTGCATAACTACGACCGGCTGGAGCAGAAAAAGGCGCTGCTGTAACACAATTTCAAACCGGCCGTCCGGGTTTTCCGGGCGGCCGGCTTTTGCTGAGAAAAGGACCCCCACCGGCGCAGCCGGTGGGGGTGGTTTCTACAACGAAAAAGCAGCCCTTGCGAACAAGGACTGCTTTTGGAGCTACTGGCCGGACTCGAACCGGCGACCTGCTGATTACGAATCAGCTGCTCTACCAACTGAGCCACAGTAGCATGGCGCGATTTGCGTGAATTATTGTACTTCATTTTGCGGAATTTGTCAAGCCATATTTTTGCTATTTCAGAAAATTCAATTTCTGGGCCGTTCTTGTGAAAGCTGCACAGCATTGTGTCTCTGCATGATGGATTCTTCGTCGGTTTTTGGGATTGACTTTGAATAAAAATTGATATAGAATGTATATAAATTCAAGCGATAAAGCGGACACGCTCCGCCGGAACATGAAGGAGAATGAAAGCATGAAAAAATGGATCGTCCTGACACTGGCCCTTGCGCTGGCGCTGTCTCTGTTTGCGGGCTGCGGCAAGGGCGCAGACGCAGATGAAACCGATTATGCATCCATGTCCATCGAGGAGCTGAAGCCTCTGCTGAAGACGGTCACGGACGGCAAGCTGACCGTCGCGACCAGCCCGGACTTCGCCCCGTATGAATTCTATTCCATCGATGAGAACGAGAATCCGACGCTGGCCGGCTTCGACATCGCGCTTGCGCAGTACATCGCCGATTATCTCGGCCTCGAGCTCGAGATCATCCCCATGGACTTCGACGGCACGCTCAGCGAGCTCAGTGCGAAGAAGGTCGATCTTGCACTTTCCGGCTATTCACCTGATCCCGCCCGTGAGGACAAGATGGACTTCTCGGATATCTACTATGTCGGCGGCCAGTCGTTCGTGACCGTGCAGGACAAGGCGGATTCCTTCTCCACGCTGGCCGACGCCAACAAGGCGGAGTACCAGATCGGCGCGCAGCTCGGCTCCATTCAGGCCGACCTCGCCAAGGAGAACACGCCGGACGCCGATATCGTGGAGCTCTCGAAGGTCACGGACATCATTGCCGAGCTGCTGAGCGGCAAGCTGGACGGTGCGTTCATCGAGACGGTCGTTGCCGAGGCCTATGCCAAGAACTATCCGGAGCTGTGCGTCAAGTTCGACGTCCCCTATGAGCAGGAGGGCTCCGTCGTCGGCGTGAGCAAGGACAATGGCGCACTGCTGGCAGCCGTGAATCTCGCCATTGCCGCTGCCAAGGAGGACGGCTCCATGGACAAGTTTGTCGCCGAGGCCAACACGCTTGCCGAGGGCAATACCTACGAAGGTCTGCTGGATAATCAGGGGTAAGCACACATCTGAAAGAGTAAGGAAATCGCAGACTTCTCCCGCCGGAACGGCGAGAGAAGTCTGCCTGTCTGTCAAAATAAAAAAGGAGGGACCCCCGTTGCTTTCTGTCAATGGCTTCCGCGCCGCCCTGCGATACCTGACCATGTTCAAGGAGGGTATGATCTGCACCGTCTCGCTGTCGTTCCTGACGGTCGTGTTTGGCTTTCTGCTGGCTCTCGTTCTGGCGTTGATGCGTATGAGCCGCATCAAGCCTCTGAGCATTTTCGCCTCCATCTATGTGGAGGTGTTCCGCGCGACGCCGATGCTCGTGCAGCTGTTCATCATCTATTATATCGTTTTCGGCGGCGTGAATCTGCCGTCGTTCAAGCTGTTCGGCTTCATTCGCTTTGAGCGCTTTCTGCCGGGCGTCATTTCACTGGCGCTGAACTCCGCTGCTTATCTCAGCGAGATCATCCGCGCCGGTATCCAGAGCATCGACCCCGGCCAGTCGGAGGCCGCCCGCAGCCTCGGCCTGACGCGCCGCCAGACGCTGCAGTCCATCGTGCTGCCGCAGGCCATCAAGAACATCCTCCCGGCCATCGCCAATGAGTTCGTGACGATCATCAAGGAGTCGTCCATCTGCTATACCATCGGCGTGCAGGAGATCATGTCCGCAGTGAACTCCGTGAAGTCCGCGACGTTCTCCATTGGCGAGCCGCTGATCATCGCTGCCTGCGTGTATTTCTGCCTGACGTTCCCGACGTCGAAAATCATCCAGTATTTTGAAAGGAGAATGAGCCGTGGCGACCGCAGATAATGTCATCATCTCCGTGCAGAATCTCTGCAAGTATTTCAAAAAGGACGCCATCCGCGCGCTGGACGGCATCTCCGTCGATATCCGGCAGGGCGATGTCATCGCAGCCATCGGCCCCTCCGGCTCCGGCAAGAGCACGTTCCTGCGCAGCCTGAACCTGCTGGAGACGCCGACGAGCGGATCTATCCTGTTCCACGGCGTCGATATCACGCAGAAAAAGGTCAACATCGACCAGCTGCGCCAGAAGATGGGCATGGTCTTCCAGCATTTCAACCTCTTCCCGCACCGGACGATCCTGCAGAATATGACGCTGGCGCCGGAAAAGGTGCTCCGCGTGCCGCACGAGGCCGCGTCGGAAAAGGCTCTGCAGCTGCTGCGCCGCGTCGGCCTCGAGGACCGTGCTGACGCCTATCCCATCCAGCTCTCCGGCGGCCAGAAGCAGCGTGTGGCCATCGTGCGCGCACTCATGATGGAGCCGGAGGTCATGCTGTTCGACGAGCCGACATCCGCGCTCGACCCCGAGATGGTCGGCGAGGTGCTCGACGTCATGAAGGAGCTGGCGCACACCGGCATGACCATGGTCGTCGTCACGCATGAGATGGGCTTTGCCCGCGAGGTCGGAAACCGCGTGCTCTTCCTCGACCAGGGCAAGCTCGTCGAGGAGGGCACGCCGGACCAGATCTTCGGCGCGCCGAAAAACCCGCGCCTGCAGGATTTTCTTGCAAAAGTGCTTTGAGTTTCAAAAAACGGGATCGCCGACCGAATAAAAAGAAGGCAGTGCCAAATTTGCACTGCCTTCTTTTTGCACGATCCGATGCTCGCTGTGTCTACCGACAAAAGATATTCCGGGCTTTGCCCGGAGTGATATTTTTCTATTCGGAAAGTGATATAAAAGCCGCCTGGCTTTTGTGATATTCTATTCGCCGCTCAAACTGCCGCAGGCAATATCACGATGCGAAGCATCATTTCACTGTCCGAAGGACAATATCACTCGCTGTCCGGCGAATATAACTGAGGCGCACTTCCTTGCGGAGTGCGCCTCTCGGCGCGGTAGACACTCGGGGAGCAGCCCTCGCTGGCGGCGAACACACGCGAGAAATAGAGCGCGTCCGGGTAGCCGACGGACCACGCGATCTCGGAGATATGCATCGTCGTGCCGCGCAGCAGGGTGCGCGCCGTTTTCAGCCGGGTCTCCCGCAGCAGGGCGGTGGGGGAGTGGCCGAAGCGCTGCATGAAGCCGCGGTAGAGCCAGCTGCGGCTCACCCCGGCAAAGGCGGCGATGTCGTCGACGGTGATGGGCTCGGCGTAGTTGTTCTCGATATAGGCCGCCGCGCGGTCGATGACGTCTCCGCGGTCCTCTGGGCCTTCCCGTCCCTCGATGAGCTTGCCGAGCAGCAGGTAGGCATAGCCCAGCATCTGCGTCCGGCTCCACGCGGACTGGCCGCGCGCCTCGTAGATCGCGGTGATGTAGCGCTGGAACGTCCGCCCAAAGTCGATGTGCAGCACGGGCGCGTCCGGGCGCAGGTCCGTGCGCGCCAGCAGGGCGGCGGCATCCGGCCCGCTGAAGCCGAGCCAGTAGTATTCCCACGGCGATTCCGTGTCTGCCTCGTAGCTCACCACGACGTTCGGCCAGACGAGAAAGACCTCGCCCGCGCGCACGGGGAAGGCCCGCCCGGCCGCCGTGAACGTCCCGCGGCCGGAGACAACGTAGTGGATGAGATAGTGATCCCGCACGCCCGCGCCCCAGCGGTAGCCGGGCGTGCACTGCTGAAACCCGACGTTTTTTACCGACAGCGGCAGAACGGCGCCGTCGGATTTATAGGAATTCTTGAAGTAAACTGCCATGATACCCGCCTCCCGTACCAGAATACCACAAAAGGCAACAAATTTCCATATCTTCGCTTGAAAATTCCATTGCATCCGCAACATATTTCCCTAAAATAAAGATATCGGTAATTAAAAGCGAACAAAAAGAAATCACAGAAAGGTGCGTCATTCCGATGTACGAATCTCTCAAGAAGCGATTTACAGATCAGTTTGGCACGAAGCCCGGCTTCGTATTCTCCGCACCCGGCCGCACGGAGATCGGCGGCAACCACACGGACCATCAGCACGGCTGCGTGCTGGCGGGCGCCGTGAACCTCGACACTGTGGCGGCCGTCGCCCGCAGCGAGCGCGGCGCGATCCGCGTGCTGTCCGAGGGCTATCCCCTTTGTGAGGTCTCCCTGTCGGAGCTGGAGGCCGTCCCCGCCGAGGCGGGCACGACGAAGGCCCTCATCCGCGGCATTGCCGCGCGGTTCGCCGCGCTGGGCCATTCGCCCATGGCCTTTGACGCCTATGTGACCTCCACGGTGCTGCCGGGCAGCGGCCTGTCATCCTCGGCGGCGTTCGAGGTCCTCATCGGTGTGATCCTGAACCATCTCGGCAGCTGCGGCCTGACGGCCCCGGAGATCGCGCAGGTCGGCCAGTATGCCGAGAATGTCTACTTCGGCAAGCCCTGCGGCCTGATGGACCAGACGGCCTCCGCCGTCGGCAACATCATCGGCATCGATTTTGCCGATCCGGCCCATCCGAAGATCCAGCCCATCGCCTTTGACTTCGCCTCCTGCGGCTACAGCCTGTGCATCATCGACTCCGGCGCGAGCCACAGCGACCTGACGGACTGCTATGCCGCCATCACGAACGAGCTGAAGGCCGTGTGCCGTGTGTTCGGCAAGGAGGCCCTGCGCGATGTGCCGGAGGACGAGTTCTATGCCCGCCTCGGCGAGGTGCGGCAGGCGGCAGGGGACCGCGCCGTGCTGCGCGCGATCCATGTCTATGAGGACAACAAGCGCGTTCGTCTGCAGCTGCGTGCACTCGAAAACGACAATTTCGCCGCCTTCCTCGAATATGTCAAGGAATCCGGCGATTCGTCGTGGATGTATCTGCAGAATGTGATCCCCGAGGGCCGCACGGCCCGTCAGGAGGTCGCGTTCGCGCTGGCGCTTGCCAAGCATCTGCTGGGCGGCCACGGCGCATGCCGCGTGCACGGCGGCGGCTTTGCGGGCACCATTCAGGCCTTCGTGCCGAATGAGCAGCTCGAGGAATTCCGCGGCGGCATCGAGGCTGTTCTGGGCGAGGGCAGCTGTCATGTGCTGTCCATCCGCCCGGAGGGTGGCATTCTGGCGGAGGTGTGCAGCCATGATTGACGCCTGCATCGCCGGCCTGCTCCGCTATGCGGAGGATACCGGCCTCATCGAGGCGGACGACCGCCTCTGGGCGCGCAACCGTCTGCTTGAGGCCCTGCAGCTCGACGGCTGCGACCCAAACTGCGCCCCGGCGGAGCTGCCGCTGGCGGACCTGCTCCGCGAGTTGACGGAGGACGCCGTTTCCCGCGGCGTTGCACAGGATAATTCCGTGGCGCGCGACCTGTTCGACACGAAGCTGATGGGCGTGCTGACACCTGCTCCGCATGAGGTGCGGGCTAAATTCCGCAGCTTGTATGCCGTTTCGCCGGAGCAGGCGACGGACTGGTTCTACGCCTTCAGCCAGAACACGAACTATATCCGCCGCGACCGTATCGCGCGCGATCAGAAATGGGTCTACGAGAGCGCCTACGGTCCGCTGGACATCACGATCAACCTCTCCAAGCCGGAGAAGGACCCGCGCGCCATTGCGGCGGCCAAGCTCGCGCCGCAGTCCGGCTATCCCAAGTGCGCTCTCTGTGCCGAAAACGAGGGCTATGCCGGACGGATGAACCACCCGGCCCGCCAGAATCACCGTGTCATTCCCGTGACGATCAACGGCAGCGGCTGGTATCTGCAGTATTCGCCGTATGTCTATTATAACGAGCACTGCATCGTCTTCAACGGCACGCATACGCCGATGAAGATCGACCGCGCGGCCTTCCGCAAGCTGCTGGACTTCGTCGGCCAGTTCCCGCACTACTTTGTCGGCTCGAACGCCGACCTGCCCATCGTCGGCGGCTCCATCCTGAGCCACGACCATTTCCAGGGCGGGCACTACACATTTGCCATGGAGCGCGCGCCTGTCGAGGAGCCTGTCCGCTTCTGCGGCTTTGACGATATCCGCGCAGGCATCGTCAAGTGGCCGATGTCCGTTCTGCGCCTGACCGGCCCGGACAGTGACCGCCTTGTGGAGCTGGCGGACCGCATCCTGCGCGCATGGCGCGGCTACACGGACGAAAGTGCCTTCGTCTTTGCCGAGACGGACGGCGAGCCGCACAACACCATCACACCCATTGCCCGCCGCCGCGGCATAGACTATGAGCTGGACCTCGTCCTGCGCAATAACATCACAACGCCGGAGCATCCGCTCGGCGTGTTCCACCCGCATGCGGCCCTGCACCATATCAAAAAAGAGAACATCGGCCTCATTGAGGTCATGGGCCTTGCCGTTCTGCCCGCCCGCCTGAAGGGCGAGCTGGCCGCACTGGAGCAGGCCATCCTGTCCGGCGCGGACATCCGCGCAGACGAGACCCTCGGCAAGCATGCCGACTGGGTCGACGAACTGAAAACACGTTATGCGTTCACGCCGGAAAACACGGCTGACATCCTGCGCCGGGAGGTCGGCGCGGTGTTTGCGCAGGTGCTGGAAGACGCGGGCGTCTTCAAACGAAATGAAGCCGGGCGGGCGGCATTCCGCCGCTTCCTCGGCACTGCAGATCAGGAGGGATCGTTATGAAAATTCTGGTAACCGGCGGCGCGGGCTTCATCGGCAGCCACACCTGCGTCGAGCTGCTTGAGGCGGGCCACGACGTCGTCATTCTGGACGACCTGTCCAATGCGTCCGGTACGGTCATCGACAAGATTGAGACCATCACGGGCAAGCGCCCCGCGTTCTATCAGGCGGATGCGAAGGACCGCGCCGTCCTGCATGAGATCTTCACGGCGCACCGCATCGATGCCGTCGTGCATTTTGCGGGCTTCAAGGCGGTCGGCGAGAGCTGCCATATCCCGCTGGCCTATTACCGCAACAATCTGGATTCCACGCTGGCCCTGCTCGAGGAAATGGCGCAGGCGGGCTGCACGCGCTTCGTGTTCTCGTCCTCTGCGACGGTCTATGGCCCGGACAATGCCATCCCCTATGTCGAGACGATGCCCACCTATGTCGCAACGAGCCCCTACGGCTGGACGAAGGTCATGATCGAGCAGATCCTGCGCGACTACTGCACCGCAACGCCGGGCTTCACAGCCGTGCTGCTGCGCTACTTCAACCCCATCGGCGGCCATCCCTCAGGCCTGCTCGGCGACGATCCGAACGGCATTCCGAACAATCTCATGCCCTATATCGCCCGCGTGGCGGCCGGTCAGCTGGACAAGCTGACGATCTTCGGCGACGACTATCCCACGCCGGACGGCACCTGCCGCCGCGACTATCTGCATGTCGTCGATCTGGCCAAGGGCCATCTCAAGGCCATCGACTATGCCATGGAGCACACGGGCGCGGAGGCCTTCAATCTGGGCACCGGCCACGCCGTGAGCGTGCTGGAGCTGGTGAACACGTTTATGGAGGCCACCGGCGTGAACGTGCCCTATGTCATCGGCCCGCGCCGTGAGGGCGACCTGCCCCAGATGTGGGCGGACACGCACAAGGCGGAGACCGTCCTCGGTTGGAAGGCCGAGAAGACCGTGGCCGATATGTGCCGCGACAGCTGGAACTTCGTCTGCAGCGTGAAGAAGCAGTAATGTCCGGTCAGGAATCGGAATAACAAAACAGCCGTCTCATTACGAGATGGCTGTTTTTGCTGTCTGCATCTCGTCGATCCCGGCGGCGCAGTCGTGCGGGATCGGCTTCCAGTCCACATGGGAAAACAGCGCGATGACCGTGCTGACGCGGCCGATGACGTCGAACAGCGGGAACGTCACGGCAAACCAGAGCTTCCGGTACCACGGCAGGGCGGGCATATGCTGCCGCTCCGTCAGAAAGACATAGAGCGCGATGACCGCGTTCCGCAGCCAGCGCTTCCCGAAGCCGACGGCCCATGCCAGCAGCGCCGCGCCGACCATGCCGAAGCTCTCCTTTGTGAACAGCCACAGCGCAAGGGCGCACAGCAGCCGGGCGGCGTAGGTGAAGATGCTCCACAGCGCGCGGGGGCAGACGAGCAGGAACATGTCGTAGGACATGAAGGCCGTCGGGGCGTCGTGCGACGTGAACACATGCTTCCACAGTGGCCAGCCCGTCTCGGCAAAGGCCTGCAGGTGGCCCTTGGCCCAGCGGATGCGCTGGCGCAGGGCGATGCGCAGGGAGACGGGCTGCTCGTCATAGAACACGGCTGCATCGCAGTAGGAGATGGGATAGCCTGCAGCGACGGCATCGGCCGTAAAGGCGCGGTCCTCCGTCAGGGAGGTGTAGTGCCAGCCGTTTTTGACCAGCTCAGAGGCGAACAGGAAGCCCGTGCCCTGAATGCGCGTGGCCAGTCCGAACACAGAGCGCGCGCGGTGTTCCATGCGCACGGTTCGCAGCCAGTGCAGGGCATAGGATGCGGAGATCCAGTTGTCGCCGAAATTTTTGCTGGCGCGGCAGGACGTTACGATGCGCTCGCCTGCGTCAAAGGCCTCATTCATGCGCGAGACATAGTCGCGGTTGAGCAGGTTGTCTGCGTCAAATACAAAATAGCCCTCAAAGGCATCTGTTCCGTAGTCCCGCGCGATGCAGGAGAACAGATATTCCAGCGCGTAGCCCTTTGTGCGGTGGTCTGGGTCGCAGCGCTCATAGCAGACCGCACCGCCGCTGCACGCCGCCTGCGCCGTCCCGTCCGTGCAGTTGTCGGCCACGACAAAGACCGTGAGCAGCTCCGACGGGTAGTCCTGCAGGCGGATGCTCTCGAGCAGGCGGCCGATGACGGCCTCCTCGTTGCGCGCCGCAATGACGATGGCATAGCGGTGCTGCCGCCGTGCGGGTGCAAAGCGCCGTGTGGCGAACAGACCGACGATGGCGTAGACGGTATAATAGCAGCTCATCGCGCCGAGCAGGGCGCCGATGGCGGCAAAAATTTTGGGCAGCAGATGCAGCATAGGCGGCACTTCCTCTTTCGAACTCAAAATGCACGCCTGATTATAGCACAGAAGGCCGAAAAAGGAAATGCCGCCCGGATTAAGATTTTATGAACGTTAGATGTGTTGACGCAGTGCCGCAAGAGCCTTTTTCTCGATGCGGGAGATCTGCACCTGCGAAACGCCGAGAATTTTGGCCGTTTTGTCCTGCGTCAGGCCGTGGAAATAGCGCAGGCGGATGACCATCTGCTCGCGCTCGGTGAGCTGGGCAATCGCCTCGCGCAGTGCGATGCGTTCCAATATTTTCTCCTCCATTTCTCCCTCGGTCAGGACGTCCTCCAGCGCAAAGCCGTCCTCACCGGAGCGCCGCTGCAGGGACTCCGTCGCGCAGGTGGCTGTTTCGGCTACGGCGATGTCCTCCGGCTGCAGGGCCGTGGCCTCGCTCAGCTCTGCCAGCGTTGGCTCGCGGCCGAGCGTGCCGGTCAGCCGCTGACGCGCGGTGCGGATGAGGGCGGCGCGTTCCTTCAGGCTGCGGCTGACCTTGATGGTGCCGTCGTCCCGCAGAAAGCGGCGGATCTCGCCCGCGATCTTCGGCACGGCATAGGTGGAAAACTGCGTGCCGTAGCTCAGGTCGAACCCGGCCACGGCCTTGAGAAAGCCGAGGCAGCCGAGCTGATACAGGTCGTCCGGGTCGACGCCGCGCCCGAAAAATCGCCGCGCGACGGACCAAACGAGGCCGGAATTCGCCTGAATCAGCGCCTCTCCCGCCTCGCGGTCTCCGTCGCGGGCGCGGATGAGCAGCTCCTCCTGATTCATTTTTTTCCACCCCGGCGTACAATCCGGCGCTTCATATGGACGGTCGTACCCTTGCCGGGCACGGAGCTGATGCGGAACTCGGTCATAAAGCTCTCCATGATGGTAATGCCCATGCCGGAGCGCTCCTCTCCACCGGTCGTGAACATGGGACGGCAGGCCTGCTCAAGGTCCGCGATGCCGCAGCCGCGGTCCTTGACCATAATGTCCAGCACATTGTCCGGCAGCAGCCGCGCCCGCAGGATGACCGGCCCGATCGTCTCGGGGTAGGCGTGGACGATGCAGTTCGTCACGGCCTCGGACACGGCCGTCTTGATGTCGCCCAGCTCGTCGAGCGTCGGGTCGAGCTGCGCGGCAAAGCAGGCAATGGCAGAGCGCGCAAAGGCCTCATTGGCCGAGCGGCTGGGAAATTCCAGATTCATGTAGTTTTCGCTCTTCATCGGTTGCATTCCTCCCTGATCTCCGTGATTTTTTCGATGCCCGCCGCGCGCAGCACCTTATAGGGCTGGGGCGGGATGTTCTGCAGCAGCAGGCGGCCCTGCAGCGTGTTCATGCGGCGCAGCGTATGGATGACCACGGCGATCCCGCTGGAATCCATGAATGTCACATCGCGGAAGTCCAGAATGCAGCGAAGGGGAAGGTAGAGATCGATCTTGGCTGACAGCGCCTGCATGATTTCCCGGGCGGCATGGTGGTCGATCTCGCCCCGCAGAGCGATCGTCAGCTGCCTGTCCTGCACATAGCTCGTCAGATTCATTGGTATGGTTCGCCTCCAGCAAAAAAAATAACGCACACGGAACCCGTGTGCGTTTAGTATAAAGCACTGCCCGCGCGCCGTTTGTCGAAGCGGATGCGCGGGCGGTAATTTTATCAGGAAACAAACCAGTAGTTGCGTGCCGTGTGTACGGCCTGCAGGGAGTCGTCCCGGTAATTTGGCTCGAGACCCTCGACCAGCAGGTCAACGGTCTCGACCTCCGGCAGGGCGCTCAGCGAAGCGACGATCTCGCGCACGGCCATGCGCTCCTGCTCGGCCGTGCGGCAGCCTTCGAGAAATTCGGCTGTTAGGTCGAGCGTGCATACGCCGCCTGCCAGCTTGAGGGACAGAATTTTCGTGCCCTGCGGGATGGAGTTTTCCAGTCCGTTTTCGCCCTCGAGCGCCAGCAGGGCCTCCAGCACACACTGCACGCTGCTGGTGCCCTCAGCGAGCGTGAGCTGCACCGGCACCTGCGCCAGCAGCGGCATCGTGTCGCAGGTCAGGCTGAGCGTGACGTCCAGCGTTCCGTCCAGTGCAGGCACATAGATCATGCGCTCGTCGCGTGCAAGGCCGTTCTCCAGCTCCAGTACATACAGCCGCTCCAAGGGCGCGCCCGCGATCCAGAGATCCACGGTCTGGATCTGCGGCAGCTCCGTCAGAGAATTCACAATGGCATAGACGGCCAGCCGCTCCGTGTTCCAGCTGCGCGGCATCCCCGTCAGGAACTGCGAGGAGAGATCGACGGTGCAAACGCCGTTTTCTACACTGACGCTGCGCAGTGCCGTGCCCTCGGGAATGGCGCTCTCGCTTTCCGGCAGGGCCAGCAGGCGGCGCACGATCTCCGCGGGCCGGTCGGCCGCATTCATGGCGGCGACGGTCTGCGTTTCGCGCACGAGATAGCGCTGCGCCTCGTCCGGCACATAGAGCACGAGCTCTTCCTCCTGCTCCTCCATGCCGTTGTCGCGCAGCAGGATGTCTTTGGCGGCCAGCACATCGGCCGCGCCGTCGCCGCTGCGCAGAATGCTCACGCGCTGCACGCCGGGCAGCTGCAGGAGCGTCCGGGCAAGGCAGGCGTTGAGAATGGTGCGGTCGAGGCTCCGGCACGGTATGCCGGAAAAGACCAG
The DNA here is from genome assembly GCF_048519415.1 of Faecousia sp. NCBI lineage: Bacteria > Bacillati > Bacillota > Clostridia > Eubacteriales > Oscillospiraceae > Faecousia > Faecousia sp. The sequence continues at coordinate 40,987 of NZ_DBFZUT010000003.1, forward strand.
CTCCGCCGTGCCCTCGGTCAGTCCAATGGACTCCAGCGCCCAGTCTGCAGGCAGGGGAGTGCGCAGCTCCGGCGAGGCGGGCCCCTTCAGGTATTGCAGCACGACGGTGCGCAGACCGGCGTCTGCCTCGAGCGGCGCGGCCTCGGCGCGGATCACGCCGTCCTCGCCGCCGAAGGCGACCTCAGCACAGCGGTAGTAGAAGGAAAATGGAGCGTCCTCCTGCTCTGCAGGCGCGGTGGTACAGGCGCACAGCAGCACAAGCGGGAGCAGCAGAAGCAGCAGCGGGCGTTTCAGCTTGTCAAAAACGACCCTTCGGGCTTTTCTGACAAGCTGCTTCCAGGATTGCAAAATAAAATTTTGTAGCATCATTTTGCAATCCTGCTGCTGCGCCAGGTTATGGAACGCGAAAGGATACCCTGACGGTTTCCTTTCACAGTTTTCTTCCCTTCGAAACTTTCGACCGGGCAGATTTTTCGACAGTCTGGTTTCATGTTTCGTCCTCCTCCAGATCAAAATGCGGGAACCGCACGGTGAAGATCGTGCCCCCGCCCGGCCGGGCCTGCACAGTGATGGTGCCGTAGCTGCGCTCGACCATGTCGTGCACGATGGAAAGGCCCAGCCCGGCGCCGCCCGCGGCGCGGGAGCGTGCCTTGTCCACACGGTAAAAACGCTCGAAAATATGCTCCATGGACTCCGGCGGGATGCCTGCACCGTTGTCCTCGACGCGCAGCTCCACCTGATCGCCCGCCCGGCGGACGGACACGCCGACCCAGCCGTCCTGCCGGTTGTATTTGATAGCGTTTTCCGTTAGATTGAATACGATCTGATACAGATCGTCCTCCACAGTCATGACGCTGCAGTCCGGCTCGAACGTTGTGTCGATGCCGATGCCGCGCAGCCGCGCCAGCGGCAGCAGCATGCGCACGACCTTGCGCACGACGGGCGCGGCATCGAGGATCTCGCGCTCCTCTTCCACGCTGCTGTCGAGCTTCGTGAGCGTCAGAAGCTTCTGCGTCAGGCGGCCGAGACGGTCTGCCTCGCGGCCGATGTCGCCGATGAACTCGCGCTGCGTCTCGGGGTCCATCTCGTTTTGCAGGATGGAGTCAGACAGCAGCTTGATGGAGGCCAGCGGCGTTTTCAGCTCGTGGGACGCGTCGGAGACGAACTGCCGCCGCCGCGCCTCGGAGCTTTCCAGCCTTGCTGCCAGCTCGTTGAAGGCCCGGCTCAGGCGCTCGACCTCATCGTGCCCGCGGACGGGCGGCTGCTGGGAATAGTCGCCCTCGCGCATGCGGCCGACCTGATCCAGAATGGCGCGCATACGCCGCGAGAATGCGGCCGAGAAGAACAGAGAGAACAGCACCACGCCGCCCTCCAGCGCAAAGGAGATGCGCAGAATGTTGCGCTCCAGCGCGGCGATCAGCTCGCCCTGATCCGTGTCGTACGACATGAGGTATACGGCGCCCAGCGTCCGCCCGCCCCGCATGAGCGGCACGGCGGCGTGGCTCTCCACGGCGCCGTCGGCATAGCGGGAAAAAAAGACGTCGCTGCCCTCCAGCGCCGTGACAAGCTCCGGAAACAGCAGCGTCTTTCCCTCGGCGTTGCCGGTGGTCAGGGAATCGTATACGGCAACGCCCGCAGCGTCAGTCACGACGGTGCGGGTGGTGTGGAGCTCCTCCATGGAATTCACGGCCTGCGCGGCCCGGCCTGCGGAAAGCTCGTCGAGCTGCAGCAGGGCATTGCTCAGCAGCTGCGCCTTGCTCTCAAGCGAATCGGCCTGCGCGTGGAACGTCACACTGCGGATGGTCGTCGAGGCATAGAGGTTCAGCAGGAACAGGGCGGCCGCCGTGATGAGAATGTAGGCGGCGGCATAGCGGAGCTGTGAGCTGGCAGGCAGAAAGCTGCGGCGTTTACGCTTTGAAATAGTACCCAACTCCCCACTTTGTCATGATATATTCCGGCTCAGCCGGAACGGTCTCCAGCTTTTCCCGGATGCGGCGGATGTGGACGTCCACTGTGCGGATATCGCTGCGATACTCATAGCCCCAGATGAGGTCGAGCAGGTTCTCGCGGGAATAGACGCGGTTCGGATTGCGGATGAGCAGCTCGACAAGGTCGAACTCGCGGGCCGTCAGCTCGACGGGCTTGCCGTCCTTATAGACGTTGCGCTCCTGCGTGTCGACAGTCAGGCTGCCTGCCGTGATACGGTTGTTCTGATTCTCCAGCCCGCCGCTGCGGCGCAGCAGGGCGCGGATGCGCGCCTTCAGCTCCAGAATGTTGAAGGGCTTTGTCAGATAGTCGTCCGCGCCGTGCTCAAAGCCAAGCAGCTTGTCCATGTCCTCTGTGCGGGCAGTGAGCATGATAATGGGAACGTCCGAAAATTCCCGGATGGTGCGGCAGGCAGTCAGCCCGTCGATCTCCGGCATCATGACGTCCAGCACGATGAGCCGGATGTCCGGATCGCGCGCCAGCTCGATGGCCTCACGGCCGTTGCTGCCGGTGACGACCTGATAGCCGTCGTTCTGCAGGTTGAAGCGAATGCCCTTGACCAGCAGCTCTTCATCATCTACGACCAGTATTTTCATGGTTCTTCCTCCACCGTGACCAGTTCGCGGAGCTTTTCCAGCTTGCCTTCACCGATGCCCTCGACCGCGATGAGCTCCTCCACGCTGCGGAAGGGGCCGTGCGCCTCGCGGTAGTCCACGATGCGCTGTGCCAGCACCTCGCCGATGCCGGGAAGCGTCGTCAGCTCCTGCGTCGTGGCGCGGTTGAGATCGAGCGGACCCGGCTCCGTGGGCGGCTGCGTCGCGGCCTCTGTCGGTTTCCCTGTCGGGGAGGAAGCCGCCGGGACGGACGGCAGGGCAGACTCCGTCTGTGCGGGGACGGTGCGCGCCGTGCGCACCGTAACGCCGTCCGTATGCTGTGTCCAGCGCGCCACGCCAAAGCCCAGACAGAAGGCAAGAAAGACGGCCGCCAGGGTGATGACCCAGTTCCAACGCGGTTTCTGCTCCATTTTTGCTCTGCTCCGTTGACATAATCCGGATTTTTGTTATAATGTGTCTGTCGGACCGGCATGCGGTATTCCGCGCGGCCTGCCCATACTCATTATATCACACAGTTCCGCCCTGCGGCAATGCCGCCGCGGCGTTTTTGGAGGAGAATATGAAAAAAAGACTTCTGTCCGGGCTGGTCCTGCTGGCCCTGCTGCAGTGCCTGATGCTCCCGGCCTTCGCGGAGCCGACGGACGCACCGGCCGATCCCACGGAGCCGTCCGCCTCGGAGACCGCAGCCGATCCCACGGCTGCGCCGGCGGAAACGGCTGCGTCGGCGGATACGACGGAGCCGAGCGCGGCAGACGCCACCGAGCCGGAGACCGCTGCGCCTGCCGAAAACGGCAGGACTCCCGCCGCCGTGACGGATGAGACGCCGCCCGCGCTGAACGATTTCGGCCAGTATCTCGACACCACGGTGCAGGCCAGGGCGGCGGCGCTCGTGGAGCTGAACAGCGATACGCTCGTCTATGGCATGAATCTGGACGAAAAGGTCTATCCCGCCAGCCTGACGAAGATCATGACGTGTATGCTGGCGCTGGAGCACGGAAACCTCGACGACATCGTGACAGTCAGCCATGAGGCTCTGCAGGATCTGAATGCAGCGGGCAGCTCCGCCGGCCTGCTCGAGGGCGAGCAGCTGTCTCTGCGCGAGCTGCTGTACTGCGTGATGATCTCGTCCGCCAACGAGGCCTGCAACGTCGTGGCGGAGTACATCGCGGGGGATATCCCTTCGTTCGTGGCGCTCATGAATGCGCAGGCGGCGGCCCTCGGCATGACAGGCACGCATTTTGCCAATGCCCACGGCCTGCATGACGAGAATCACTACACCACCGTGCGCGACCTCGTTACGCTGGCGCGCTGGGCCTGGCAGAGTGAGCAGTTTCAGGAATTCTCCACGCAGACATCCCACACGGTGCCTGCGACGAACAAGTCCGAGGAGCGCGTGCTCCACACGACGAACTATCTGACGAGCGGTCAGACCGTCGGAAAGTATTACTACGACAAGGCGCGCGGCATCAAGACCGGCTTCACGACCCCTGCGGGCGGCTGCCTCATCTCCACGGCGGAGAGCGGTTCGATGCATTTCCTCAGCGTCGTCTGCGGCTGCGAGACGCTGCAGAACGACGACGGCACGGAGACGGACCAGCGCTTCACGGAGACGAAGCGGCTGTTCGAATACGGCTTCAATCATTTGAACAGTGTGCAGGTGCTGGCGGACACGGCCCTTGTGGACATGCCGCAGGTGCTGTATGCCGACGGACGCGACAGCGTTGTCGTGCGCGCGAAGGACAACATCTCCGTTCTGCTGCCGGACAGCTGCGATACCTCCGGCATCACGCTGACCGTGCAGTATGATTCCGAAGCCCCGCTCGAGGCGCCGCTTGAGGCCGAGACGAAGGTCGGTACCGTCAGTGCCGTGCTGGACGGCAAGGTGCTGGCGACCTGCGACCTTGTGACGCTGACGGCCGTGATGCGCTCCACGCCGAAGTATGTTGTCAAGCAGACGGAAAGTGTGCTGGCGAAGATCTGGAAGGGCATGTGGCGGCTGTGGTTCGTGACCGTACCGGTGCTGCTGGCGCTGGTGTTCTGGCTCATCGTTGCCATCCTGCGCTCCATCAACCGCCGCCGCGCAAAAAAGCGCGCCATGCGCGCGCGCCGTCCGGGAGCCCGTCAGGGCAGGGAGGACCGCCGTGGATGAGCTCAATGCCCTGCGCATGTCCTGCGAGGGCTGCACGGGCTGCGGCCTTGCCGCCACGCGCCACAGCGTCGTGTTCGGCGTCGGACCATGCCCCTCGCCCGTCGTCTTCATCGGGGAAGGCCCCGGCCAGCAGGAGGACCTGCGCGGCGAGCCATTCGTCGGCCCGGCCGGGCAGCTGCTCGACGACATGCTGTCCATCATCGACCTCGGGCGGCACAACTGCTATATCTGCAACATCGTCAAATGCCGCCCGCCCGGAAACCGCGATCCGCAGCCGCAGGAGCAGGACGCCTGCTTCGGCTGGCTCGAGCGGCAGCTCCGGCTGCTGCAGCCGAGCATCATCGTCTGCCTCGGGCGCATTGCGGCCATGCGGCTCATCCGGCCGGATTTCCGCATCACGCGGGAGCATGGCCAGTGGTTCGAGCGGAACGGCGTGCGCTATCTTGCCATGTATCATCCCTCCGCTCTGCTGCGGGACCCGGCGCGCCGCCCGGAGACATACACGGACCTGCTGACGCTGCGCGAGGCCGTGCGGACGCTCGGCCCGCTGCCGAATGCCTGAACCCGTACCGCCCCACCGGATTTTTTTCGCGGCGGGGCGCTCTTTTTTGCAGAAAACGGTTGTAATTTTTGTAATAATTTGTTACCATAAGGAAAAACAAAAGGAGCAGCCCATGAAACTGATCTCGTGGAACGTCAACGGCATCCGCGCCTGCCTGCAGAAGGGCTTTGAGGACGCCTTCCGGACGCTGAACGCCGATTTCTTCTGCCTGCAGGAGACGAAGGCACAGCCGCATCAGGTCGAACTGGACCTGCCGGGCTACCGGCAGTACTGGTACTCCGCCGAGAAGAAGGGCTACTCCGGCACGGCGATCTTTGCCCGGTACGAGCCGCTCGCCGTGACCTACGGCGTCGGCGTGGAGGAGCTGGACCACGAGGGGCGGCTCATCACGCTGGAATATCCGAACTGCTTTATCGCAACGTGCTACACGCCCAACGCGCAGGACGGATTAAAGCGCCTTGACCACCGCATGGCCTGGGACGATGCGTTCCGCGCCTATCTCGTCTCGCTCGACCGGCAGAAGCCGGTGATCGTCTGCGGCGACCTGAATGTGGCGCATCAGGAGATCGATCTGAAGAACCCCGGCCCGAACCGCGGCAACGCGGGCTTCTCGGACGAGGAGCGCGGCAAGTTCACCGAGCTGCTGCAGGCCGGGTTCACGGATACGTTCCGCTACCGCAATCCCGACCTCACGGGCGCGTATTCGTGGTGGAGCTACCGCTTCCATGCGCGGGAGAAGAACGCGGGCTGGCGCATTGACTATTTTCTGGTGTCCGACCGCCTGCGCGAGTCTGTTGCGGCCGCGCCCATTTATCAGGAAATTTACGGCTCCGACCACTGTCCGGTCGGTCTGGAGTTGGATCTGGAGGTATCTGCATGAAAAAGCAACGCATTATCCGCTGTCTCAGCGCGCTCCTGTGCTTGTGCCTGCTGGCAGGGTTCGCCCCTGCGGCCATGGCCTATTCGAATGTCAGCGACTGGGCAAAGTCCGAGGTCGCGGAGATGGAGGCGCTCGGCCTGCTGCCGGACTGCCTGCTGAACGCCGACCTTTCCGCCAATATCACGCGCGGCGAGATGTGCAAAATGGCCGTCGAGGTCTATGAGAACCTGATGAACGTGGAGGCATCCTGCGCCAGTGGGGCCAGGTATTTCACGGACACGCAGGAGATGGAGATCAACTTCGCCTTTGAGCAGGGCATCATCAACGGCTACGAGGACCAGACGTTCCGCCCAAATGAGCCGCTGAGCCGTCAGGACTTCTTCAAGATCACCTATAACCTGATGACGCGCGCGCTGTTCTGGAAGGACGAGAGCGTCGAGCCGTCCGATCTTTCCCAGTTTACGGACGCAGCCTCCGTCAGCGACTATGCGCTTGAGCCGACGCAGTATATGGTCGCGCTCGGCGTGGTGCGCGGCACCGGCACGGCCCTTGAGCCGAAGGGCACGACGGAGCGGCAGGCGGCCATCGCCATGTTCCGCCGCGCGTATTACATTGTCAGCGAGTGGCTGCGCAAAAATGATGATATGCCGGTCGATCCGGACCCGGATGACGACGGCGGCTACAGCGGCATCCCGGCGTGGGCCGTTGCAGAGTTCTCTGAGGTCGTGAAGCTCGGCATCATCCCGTCGAGCCTCGACAATGCAGACCTGAGCAAGCCCATCTCCCGCGCGCAGATGTGCTCCATTGCCATGCTGGCCTATAACGGCCTGATGGGCACGGAATACACGCCGTCCGGCACGGCGCACTTCACGGATACGAACGATCCGGACGTGAACGCGGCCTATGAGCTCAAGATCGTGCAGGGCTACGGTGACGGCCGCTTCGGCCCGAACGATACGCTGACGCGCGAGCAGTTCTTCAAAATTTCGTGCAACTTCATGCAGACTGTCGGCTATCCGACGGAGCAGAACCCGCGCGTGAACCGCTATTCTCTCAGTGAATTCTCCGACCTGAAGCAGCTTGCCGAGTGGGCCAAAACGCCGACGCGCCTGCTGTGCTACATCGGCGCGGTCAAGGGCAGCGACGGCAAGCTCCTGCCGCAGTCGTCCACCAGCAGTCTGGAGGCGCTTGTGATCTTCCTGCGCTGCTATAAGTTCACCACATCGTGGGACGGCACGATCGAGCAGCCCTCGCTGGCGGACGATCTGGTGGCCTACGCGCTGACGTTCGAGGGCTATGACTATGTCTACGGCGGCACAACGCCCGCAGGCTTCGACTGCTCCGGCTTCGTGCAGTATGTCTACCGCCACTTCGGCTTCAACATCACGCGCACGGCGACGTCGCAGTATTATAACGACGGCGAGCATGTCAGCCGCAGCGAGCTGATGCCGGGCGACCTCGTGTTCTTCGGCTCCGGCGGTGAGATCACGCATGTCGGCATTTACATCGGCGGCGGACGTTTCATCCACGCGGCCAATCCGCGCAAGGGCGTCATCATCAGCTCCCTGAGCGAGAGCTATTACAATGCCCGCTACTTCGGCGCGAACCGCATCATTTTTGAATGAACCATACGATCAAACATATAAAGCAGGCGTGTCATGTTTGGCACGCCTGCTTTTTACGGTGGCATAATAGCATGGGAAAGATCGTATTGTGCGAAACTGCATAGATAATGACTGTTATATTGCGTAATTTTGGAGAAAATATTTTCATCTGTACCTCTTGACAAAATCCAAAATGGTGGTATCATGGGGTCAAAAGAGGTTAGCACTCTACAGATGAGAGTGCTAAAGAGGCTCCGGCGAATGCGTCGGATGCTTCTTGAAACCCCTCGGCGGAATTCGCCGCCGGAGAGGAGAATGAGGTTATGAACACGAATCAGTATACGCAGAAAACACTGGAGGCCCTGCAGAGTGCGCAGACGATCGCAGCGGCGCATCAGAATCAGCAGATCGAGCAGGCTCACCTGCTTCTGGCTCTGCTGCAGCAGGACGGCGGGCTCATCCCGCAGCTGCTGAAGAAAATGGGCGTGAGCGTCGAGAGCCTGACGGCTGCGGCGCAGGCCGCCGTGGAAAAGCTGCCGGGCGTCAGCGGTTCCGGCCGGGATGCCGACAAATTCTATATTTCCCGCGGCATGGACAGCCTGATGGCTGAGGCCGAGCGCACGGCGCAGGGCATGCGGGACGAATACGTCTCCGTGGAGCACCTGTTCCTTGCCATGCTCGACACGGCCGACGAGACCGTCGCGCCGCTGTTTGCGGACTATCGCATCCGCAAGGAGGACTGCCTGAAGACCCTGCAGGCCATCCGCGGCAGCAGCCGCGTGACGACGGACAGCCCGGAGGACACCTATGAGGCGCTGCAGAAATACGGCACCGATCTGGTGAAGAACGCCCGCGAAAAGAAGACGGACCCGGTCATCGGCCGTGACGACGAGATCCGAAACGTCATCCGCATCCTGTCGCGCAAGTCGAAGAACAACCCCGTGCTCATCGGCGAGCCGGGCGTCGGCAAGACGGCCATTGCCGAAGGACTGGCGCAGCGGATCGTCCGCGGCGACGTGCCGAAGTCCCTGCAGGACAAGACGATCTTCTCGCTGGACATGGGCGCGCTCATCGCGGGCGCAAAGTACCGCGGCGAATTTGAAGAGCGCCTGAAGGCCGTCCTGAACGAAGTGAAGAACTCCGAGGGCCGCATCATCCTGTTCATCGATGAGCTGCACACCATCGTCGGCGCAGGCAAGACCGAGGGCAGTATGGACGCGGGCAACCTGCTCAAGCCGATGCTGGCGCGCGGCGAGCTGCACTGCATCGGCGCAACGACGCTCGATGAATACCGCAAGTATATCGAAAAGGACCCCGCGCTGGAGCGCCGTTTCCAGACCGTGCTCGTCAAGGAGCCGTCCGTCGAGGATACCATCGCCATCCTGCGTGGCCTGGAGGAGCGCTACGAGGTCTTCCACGGCGTGAAGATCACGGACCCCGCCATCATTGCGGCAGCCACGCTGTCTGACCGCTATATCACGGACCGCTTCCTGCCGGACAAGGCCATTGACCTCATCGACGAGGCCTGTGCCATGATCCGCACGGAGATGGATTCCATGCCGACGGAGCTGGACGTTATCCGCCGCAAGATCATCCAGATGGAGATCGAAGAGGCTGCGCTGAAGAACGAGACCGACGAGCTCTCGCAGGGCCGTCTGACGGAGCTGCGAAAGGAGCTGGCCGAGCAGCGCGATAAGTTCAACGCCATGAAGGCCCAGTGGGAAAACGAGAAGAATGCCATCGGCAAGGTCCAGCAGCTGCGTGAGCAGATCGAAAAGCTCGGTGCGCAGATCGAGCAGGCAGAGCAGAGCTATGACCTCGAGACGGCCGCCCGTCTGAAGTACGGCGAGTTGCCCGAGCTCAAGAAGCAGCTGGCGCAGGAAGAGGCGCTGGCGCAGAACGCCAAGCAGAGCAACCTCCTGCGCGACAAGGTCACGGAGGAGGAGATCGCAAAGATCGTCGAGCGCTGGACCGGCATCCCGGTCGCAAAGCTCGTCGAGGGCGAGCGCGAAAAGCTCCTGCATCTGGACGAGCAGCTGCATAAGCGCGTCGTGGGTCAGGATGAAGCCGTCCGCTCCGTCTCGGAGGCCATCCTCCGCAGCCGCGCCGGCATTCAGGACCCGAACCGCCCGCTCGGCTCGTTCCTGTTCCTCGGCCCGACGGGCGTCGGCAAGACCGAGCTCGCCAAGGCGCTGGCAGAGGCGCTGTTTGACGATGAGAAGAACCTCGTCCGCATCGATATGTCCGAATACATGGAGAAGTTCTCCGTGACGCGCCTGATCGGCGCGCCTCCCGGATACGTCGGCTATGACGAGGGCGGCCAGCTCACCGAGGCCGTGCGCCGCAAGCCGTACAGCGTCGTGCTGTTCGACGAGGTCGAAAAGGCCCATCCCGACGTCTTCAACATCCTGCTGCAGGTGCTTGACGACGGCCGTATCACCGATTCGCAGGGCCGCACCGTCGACTTCAAGAATACGATCCTGATCCTGACGAGCAACCTCGGCTCGGAGTATCTGCTGAACGGCATTACCGACAACGGCGAAATTTCCGAGGAGGCCCGTTCACAGGTCGAGCAGCTGCTGAAGCGTTCGTTCCGCCCCGAGTTCCTGAACCGTCTGGACGAGATCGTCTTCTATAAGCCGCTGACGAAGGAAAATATCGTCAAGATCATCGATCTGCAGATGGATGCGCTCAATGCACGTCTGGCTGACAAGCAGCTGCGCTGCGAGCTGACGCCGGAGGCCAAGCAGTTCATCATCGACGCAGCCTATGATCCGCAGTACGGTGCGCGTCCGCTCCGCCGCTATCTGCAGCACACAGTCGAGACGCTGCTGGCCCGCCGCATCGTCGAGGGCAATGTGTCGCCCGGCGCGACGCTCCGCGTCGAGGTGCGGGACGACGCCCTGCAGGTCGTCTGAGTGAATTCCAAACAGCCGGGGAGCGGGTTGCCGCTTCCCGGCTGTTTTTTACAAAAATGAAAAACAGGACTTGACAATCCTGTCGGAGTATGTTACTATTTTAGGGCTGATGCAAAGCCTGCCCACGCGGGTGTAGTATAACGGCTAGTACAACAGCCTTCCAAGCTGTGGGCGTGGGTTCGATTCCCATCACTCGCTCCAAATGCGCCAGTAGCTCATCTGGATAGAGCAACTGCCTTCTAAGCAGTAGGTAGGGGGTTCGAGTCCCTCCTGGCGTACCAGCGCAGGGATGCATCAGCTGCCACAAAGATCGGGTCGAAATATGGTGGGTGTAGCGTAGTTGGTTAACGCGTCAGATTGTGGCTCTGAAGATCGAGGGTTCGAGTCCCTTCACTCACCCCATTTTCCCCCGCGCCGGGGCTTGGCACACGCCGGATATTGGGATGTCGCCAAGTGGTAAGGCACCAGACTTTGACTCTGGCATTCGTAGGTTCGAGTCCTGCCATCCCAGCCATCGTCGGAGCAAAGTCACTTTGCTCCGAATTTTTTGCTTTATGACCCGCTAGCTCAGTTGGCAGAGCAATTGCCTTTTAAGCAATGGGTCTGGAGTTCGAATCTCCAGCGGGTCACCACGACCGGCAAACGCCTGATGACGTTTGCCGGTTTTTTTGACCTTTCGATGACCCTGAAACGGGGGAATCATTGAATTAACACATTACGAATACGATAACTCACGGTTCTTGCTTGCAATTTGCCGAATCCTGTGATATGCTGTCCGCGATGCTACCAGTACCCCGGTAGGCGGTTCTCCTCGAATTCATTCGGGGGTGACAACTTCTTTTTGCTCCCGATCGAAAGAGAGGGGGTGACAGGCATGGTTACATGGGGAGAATTCTTTCAATTCTGCATGGTCATACTTGCGGTCATTGCCCTGATTTATCAGGACAACAATAAGAAGAGATAATCGCCGCCTCCCCAAAGGAACGATTATCTCTTCATAGTCATTTGGGGAGCCGACCTACTGGCAGCACCCTTTTGTACCTATACTATACTCCAGTTTTGCCTTTTTGTCAAGCGCTCCGCCGGAAGACGGAGCGCTTTTCTCTGTCTTAGTCTTACATTTTTGCGGCCAGCTTGAAGACCTCGTTGGAGCGGCCGATGAGGATGATGTGGTCGCCCTCGCGGAAGCGGTAATCCGGGCCGACGTTCGGGTTGATCTCGTTGTCATGCTTGACGGCGATGATGTTGATCTGATATTTGCGGCGGACATTCAGGCCGGACAGCGTCTGACCGATCCATGCGGCCTGAATGGGCAGCTCATAAATGGAATAATCTGCGGTCAACGGGATGAAATCAAAGACGTTGTCTGCGTTGTAGCGCACGGCGAGCTTTTCGGAGATCTCGCGCTCCGGACAGACGATCTCGTCTGCACCGATCTTGCGCAGGAGGTCTGCCTGAATGTCCTGCTTGGCCTTCGAGACGATCATGCGCGCGCCGAACTGCTTGAGCAGGGACGTGACGACGAGCGAGGCCTGGAAGTCCTCGCCGATGGTGACGAAGCAGATGTCGAAATTGTCGACACCGAGCGCCTTGATGATGGCATCGTTCGTGCAGTCACAGATATTTGAGTCCGTGAAGCGGCCGGAGAGCGCTTCGATGATGGCGGGGTTTTTGTCGACGATCATGACGTCGTTGCCGAGCTCCTGCATTTTGCTGGCCAGATGGCGGCCGGTGCGGCCCATGCCGATGATGAGAACAGATTTCATGAAACGGTTCCTTTCTCTGATTATCCGATGAGGATCTTGCCGGTGGGACGATCCAGCGGCGGCTCGGAGCGCCGCTCCGAGAACAGCAGAACGAAGCTCAGACCACCGATACGCCCGGCGTACATGAGCAGAATGAGAATGACACGGCTCGCGGCGCTGAGCTGCGGCGTCAGCCCGAGCGACAGACCTACCGTCGCAATGGCGGAGACGACTTCGAACGTGACGGCCTTCAGACCGAACGGCTCGATGGCGCAGATGGCCAGAATGGCCGTCAGGCTCATGCCGAGATAGATGAGCAGAATGGAGCTGGCCTGCCGGAGCGTTTCACGCTCAATGGACATGCGGAAGGTATTGACGCGCATGCGGCCGCGTGCCGAGGCCAGCGCACTGAGCACCAGAACGGCCAGCGTCGTCGTCTTGATGCCGCCTGCCGTGGAGCCGGGACTGCCGCCGATGAGCATAAGGAAGTCCGTCAGCAGGTTGCCGGAGTCGGACAGCTTGGACAGGTCCACGGTGTTGAAGCCTGCCGTGCGCGGCGTGACGGCCTGGAAGAAAGAGGCGAGGAGCTTTTCCGGGATGGAGAGGTCCGCCATGGAGGCGTTCCACTCAAAGCCGAGGAGCAGCAGCCAGCCGCCGAACAGCAGAATGCCGGATGCCGTCAGAACGAGCTTGCTGTGCAGCTGCAGGCGCTTCCAGCGGAAGCGGCAGCGGACAAGATCACGCCAGACGAGGAAGCCGAGGCCGCCAATGATGATGAGCATACAGATCGTCAGGCTCACAAGCGGATCGGACACATAGGCCGTCAGGGAAGAAAACGGCGCACGCATGCCCATGAGGTCGAAGCCTGCATTGCAGAAGGCGGAGATGGCGTGGAACACGGCGGCGTAGATGCCGCGCAGAACGCCAAATTCCGGGATGAACCGGATGGCAAGCAATGCGGCACCCGCAAATTCGAACACGAACGTAAAGGGAATGATCTTGCGGATGAGCGTTGCCGTGCCGTCGAGCGTGATGTTGCCCGCAGACTGCATAAGGACCTTGCGGTCATAAAGGCCGAGGCGTTTGCCGAGCAGCATGGACGTCAGCGTGATGAAGGTCATGAAGCCGAGACCGCCGAGCTGGATGAGCGCGAGGATCACGAGCTGGCCGAAGACCGTCCAGCCGGTGAACGTATCGCGGACGACCAGACCCGTCACGCAGGTTGCACTCGTTGAGGTGAACAGGGCGTCGAGGAACCCGGCAGGTTCCCCGCGTGAGGCGATGGGGAGCATCAGCAGCCCCGCGCCGGTCAGAATGACCAGCAGGAACCCGACCGCGATGAGACGCGAGGGGGTCAGGTGCATTTTTTTCAAATGAGGATCGCTTCCTTCCGACCGGCCTTCGTGCAGATGGGCCGGTGTTGCTTTCCCAGACAGTATAGCGGATTTGGAGCAAAAACGCAACTGTGATTTTTGACACGAAATTGTATGAATTATTTTTGAAAATTCAAGAAAAACAGTTGAATTTTGGGGTCGTTTGTCATAGAATATTGGTCGGCAGTGTTTTGGAGAGCATGCTGCCGCGAAAATCTCTTCTCCGCAGGAGCACCATGCTGAACGTTGTCCTTGTTGCGCCGGAGATCCCGCAGAACACCGGCAATATTGCCCGCACCTGCGCCGCAACCGGCTCCGTGCTGCATCTCATCCGGCCGCTGGGCTTCGATATCTCCGAGCGGGCCGTGCGCCGCGCCGGGCTGGATTACTGGCATCTGGTCGATGTGCGCGTATACGACGATCTCGAGGACTTCTATGCGAAAAACAACGTTGTCCAGCAGCGGCTGTTCTCTACAAAGGCGCCGCGCTCCTACTGCGATGTCTCCTATGACGACGGGTGCTACCTGTTCTTCGGCCGGGAGACGAAGGGCCTGCCGGAGCCGTTCCTCGAGGCCCATTATGATGACTGCGTCCGCATCCCCATCCGGGAGGAGGCGCGCAGCCTGAATCTCAGCAATTCCGTTGCCATCGGCGTGTTTGAAGCGCTGCGGCAATTGAATTTCCCGCACCTGCGGGACTATGGAAAGATGAAAGTGTGAATTCTGCGTATCGCAAGTCTATCAGGAGGTTAATTATGAACTACAACAAGAAATCCGTTGAAGACATCGATGTCAAGGGCAAGCGCGTGCTTTGCCGCTGCGATTTCAACGTCCCAACCAAGGAAGGCAAGATCACGAGCGACAAGCGCATCGTCGCTGCCATGCCGACCATTGAGTACCTTGTCAACCACGGCGCCCGCGTCATCCTTTGCTCCCATATGGGCAAGCCGAAGGGCGAGTGGAAGCCCGAGCTGTCCCTGCAGGTCGTTGCGGACCGCCTGAGCGAGCTGCTCGGCAAGCCCGTCGTGATGGCCAAGGACGTCGTCGGTGAGGATGCCAAGGCCAAGGCCGCTGCCCTGAAGGACGGCGATGTGATGCTGCTGGAGAACGTCCGCTTCATGAAGGGCGAGACGAAGAACGATCCCGAGCTGTCCAAGGAGCTGGCTTCTCTGGCGGAGATCTTTGTGAACGATGCATTCGGCACGGCGCACCGCGCCCATTCCTCCACGGCCGGCGTAGCGGACTATCTGCCCGCTGTCTGCGGCTTCCTCGTGGAGAAGGAAGTGTCCATCATGGGCAAGGCTCTGGCCGATCCGACCCGCCCGTTCGTCGCCATCCTCGGCGGTGCGAAGGTCTCCGATAAGCTGAACGTCATCAATAACCTCCTCGAGAAGGTCGACACCCTCATCATCGGCGGCGGCATGGCCTACACCTTCCTTGCCGCGAAGGGCTACTCCGTCGGCAAGTCCCTGCTCGACAACGAGAAGATCGACTACTGCCGTGACATGATGGCCAAGGCCGAGGCTAAGGGCGTCAAGCTGCTGCTGCCGGTCGACACCGTCGTCGCTGCGGACTTCCCGAACCCGATCGACGCAGACATCGCCGTGAAGACTGTCGCCGCGGACGCCATCCCCGACGACATGGAGGGCCTTGACATTGGCGAAGAGACCCGCAAGCTCTTTGCGGACGCCGTCAAGAGCGCCAAGACCGTCGTCTGGAACGGCCCGATGGGCGTGTTTGAGAATCCGACGCTTGCACAGGGTACCATCGCCGTGGCACAGGCTCTGGCCGATTCCGATGCCGTGACCATCGTCGGCGGCGGCGACTCCGCGGCTGCCTGCGAGCAGCTCGGCTTTGCCGATCAGATCACGCACATCTCCACGGGCGGCGGCGCTTCTCTGGAGTTCCTTGAGGGCCTCGAGCTGCCGGGTATCGCCTGCCTGCAGGATCGCTGAGCGGGAGCGCGGAATGAACAGAAAATATCGCAAAACGCTCATTGCCGGCAACTGGAAAATGAATAAAACGCCGACGCAGACGAAGGCGTTCATGACCGAGCTGAAGGGCCTGCTGCCGAAGGGCCGCTGGTGTGATATCGCGCTGTGCGTCCCGGCTGTGTGCATCCCGGCCGCAGTCCGCGCCATGCGCGAGACACGCGTGGCCATCGGTGCAGAGAACTGCAATGCGCACACCTCCGGTGCCTATACCGGCGAGATCGCCGCGGATATGCTCGTCGACGCGGGGTGCAAATATGTCATCCTCGGTCACTCCGAGCGCCGCGCCATGGGCGAGACGGATGCGGACGTGAATGCAAAGCTTCATACGGCGCTGGATGCGGGCCTGATCCCGATCGTCTGCTGCGGCGAGACGCT
The DNA here is from genome assembly GCF_048519415.1 of Faecousia sp. NCBI lineage: Bacteria > Bacillati > Bacillota > Clostridia > Eubacteriales > Oscillospiraceae > Faecousia > Faecousia sp. The sequence goes on from NZ_DBFZUT010000003.1 coordinate 57,186, forward strand.
TGCACAGCGGGAATCCGGCGTGACGGAGGAATGGATCACCATGCAGATCAAGCTGGCGCTGGCCGGTGTGCCGGAGGAGAAGATCCGCCGCATCGTCATCGCCTATGAGCCCATCTGGGCCATCGGCACCGGCGAGACCGCAACGCCGGAGCAGGCCGAGGAGGTCTGCCAGCACATCCGCACCATCATCCGCAAGCGCTTCGGCTCGAAGAACGCGCGCGCGATGACCATCCTCTATGGCGGCTCCATGAACGAAAAGAACGCCTTTGAGCTGCTGGCCCAGCCGGATATTGACGGTGGCCTGATCGGCGGCGCATCTCTCGTGCCGGAGAAGTTCGTCCGCATCATCGAGGATGCCAACCAGCCCGTCGGCTGAGAAGCAAAATAAATTCTAAGCGGGGTTCGGCCATCCGGACCCCGCGTGATTTTTGAAAGGGAGACAGTATGGAACGCATTCCCATCGTCATCGATACCGACCCCGGAATCGACGACTTTTTCTGCCTTGCGCTGGCCTGCGCCTATTCAGACCGCCTGGACCTGCGCGCCGTGACCACCATGGGCGGCAACAATCACACGGATGTGACGACGCAAAACGCGCTGAACATCCTCTCCCTGTTCCGGACGGATGTCCCGGTGGCACGCGGCGCGGACCGCTATCTCGAGGCGGAGTTCGGCGCGCCTGCGGCGAAGTGCCACGGTTCCAACGGCGTGGGGGACCTCATCCTGCCGCAGTCCTGCAGGGCGCCGGATGCCCTGCCTGCGTGGGACAAGCTCTATGAGATCGCAAAGGCCGCGCAGGGCGAGCTCGTCCTCGTGACGGTCGCGCCGCTGACGAATATCGCGCTGGCCCTGCAGAAGCACCCGGACCTGCCGCACTGGATCAAAAAGATCGTGATGATGGGCGGCAGCATCGGCCGCGGCAACATCACGCCCTATGTCGAGGCGAACGCGGGCCACGACCCGGCCGCCACGAAGCTCGTTTTTGAGAGCGGCATTCCCATCGATATGGTCGGACTGAGCATCACGCTCGGCTGCCCCATCCGGCCGGATGTGTTCGAGCGCTATATCCCGGCGCAGCGGGGCGGCTTTCGGGAGATCATGGAGGCGCTCATCCGCTTCCGCAGCGGTGAGGCCATGCACGATGCCGTCGCCATCTCCACACTGCTGGACGACCGGCTGATGACGTGGCAGACCGGTGAGATCACCGTGGAGCTGGCTCCGCCGGAGCGCAGCGGCCAGACCGTGCTGCATCCGTCGGAGCATGCCGACATGCGCGCCGCCGTGGCCGTGGATACGGACCGCTATGACGCCATTATCGGCGGTATGCTGCAGCGTCTGGAGAAGAGGCTGCGGAACTGAATACGGCATTTTTTCCGCCGCAGAGATGCGTTCTCTGCGGCGGCTTTTTTGCGTTTGAAGATATCTTGTAGAAAAAGATACCTTGACAGGCGAAGTATCTTGTGCTATAGTAGACTCACAAAGGCTGCCGGATGCGGCAGCGGGAAGGAGGCTGGAGTTCCTTGTATATTGCGGGAGACCTGATCCGCGGCCATACGGAGACCATTATCCTGGCGCGCCTGATGCAGCGCGACAGCTACGGCTACGAGATCAATAAAACGGTCCGGGAGCTGTCCGGCGGGCGTTATGAGCTGAAGGAGGCTACGCTCTACACTGCGTTCAAGCGGCTGGAGGAGACCGGGCAGATCATGTCCTATTGGGGCAGCGAGGCTACGGGCGCACGGCGGCGCTATTATCGCATCACCCCGGCCGGGCGCGAGGCCTACCACGAGCAGGTCGGCGTCTGGGAGGCCACAAAAGAGATCATTGATCGGCTGATCGCCATGGAGGAAGAGTCATGAGAGAACAATTAAGGCAGGAGGTGCTGCGCCGCTTTGCGGGCGCACCGGACACGCAGCAGGCGCGCGATCTGCGCGATGAGATCCTGAGCAATACCCTGCAGCGGTATGACGATCTGCTTGCCGGGGGAAAGTCGGAGCAGGAGGCCTATGCCAGCGCGCTCGAGAGCGTCGGTGATGTGGAGGAGCTGCTTTCCAGCCTGCCGCGCGCTGCGCAGGCCGAGCCTGTACGGGAAGCGCAGCCAAAAGCCGAAGCGCCGAAAAAGGAGCCGCGTTCCCGCGGCATGCGCATCGCCTGCGCCATTGTGTGGCCATGCACGGCCCTGCTGGCTGTGGTCATCGGCTGGTATGGCTCGTGGGGCTATGCCTGGGCGGTGTTTCCGTTTGCGGCGGCGTTGCTGCATGTGGCCGAAAGCGTGATCCTGCTGGCGCGCGGCCGCCGCGCGGGCTGGCGGCTCGTGGACGGCCTGCTGCGGCTGTGCATCTGCGTGCTCTATGCCGTCCTGACGGCTGCAACGGGCAAGTGGATCGTGACCTGGCTCGTGTTTCCGATAGGTGCGGCGCTCGGCGGCGTGCTGAGCAGCGTGCGGACTCTGGTGGAGGGTGTATAAGATGAGAGCAAAAGCTATCGTAAAGATCTGTATCTGCGGCACAATTGCGCTGGTGCTGGCCAGCATGCTGGTCAGTCTGCTGGCGCTCCCCAGAGTGCTGGACTGGAAGATCGGGGACCTGTCTCTCCATTGGATCGACGACCACGGCAGCGACGAGGGCTATACCGTCGGTGAGGCCTCCGTTTCGGGCGAGGTGCGTGAGCTGGACGTCAGCTGGCTCTCCGGCAGCGTAACAGTGGAGCTGACGGACGGCGACGCCGTGACGCTCCGCGAAGAGCCGCAGCCCGAGAGCAGCGATGCCCGTATGCGCTGGAAGCTGAAGGACGGGAAATTAACGGTTTATTCGCAGAAAAGCGGCCTGACGATCCCGACGCGCGCCAAGCAGCTGACCATCGGCATCCCGGCCGGCCGGGCCGGGAAGCTGCAGAAGCTCAGCCTCGACCTCAGCGCGGCCTCGGCCTCACTCCCGGCACTGACGCTCCGTGAGCTGGAGCTGGACAGCGTCTCCGGCAGCGTGACCCTGATTGGCGGCAGCTATGAGAACCTGGACTTCGACAGCACGAGCGGTGATCTGACGGTGACGGATGCCGCAGTCGGTGAGCTTTCGGCCGACACGACGTCCGGCTCGCTCACGCTGGACGGCGCGTTTGAAACGATCGACTTTGACACCACGAGCGGCGCGCTGCATCTGACGGCCTCCGCCCTGCCGCGGGATATCAGCTGCGACACGGTCAGCGGCGGCGTGACGCTGACGCTCCCGGAAAACGGCGGCTTCTCTGCCACGCTGGACAGCGTGAGCGGCGATCTGACAGTCGACGGCTTTGCGGGCAGCCTGCACAGGGATGAGTTCGTTTACGGGCAGGGCGGCCCGGCCTATGAATTTGACAGCGTGAGCGGCGATGTCCATATCCGCTGCGCCTGACGGGCGGAATGCATATGAAGCGTTGGATCGCCCTGCTGCTGATCGCTGCCGTACTGCTCGCCTCCGGGTGCACGGCTGCGCGGCAGGACCGGCTGTATCTCTACGGCGAATTCCATGCGAACGACGAGCTGCTGCAGCGGGAGCTTGCGCTCTGGAAGGACTATTATGCGGGCGGCATGCGCGACCTGTTCGTCGAGCTGCCGTATTATACGGCCCAGTACCTGAACCGCTGGATGCAGGCAGATAATGACAGAATTCTCATGGAGGTCTATGCCGACTGGAAGGGCAGCGCGTCCTATCATCAGAATGTGCTGGACTTTTACCGCGGCATCAAGGCGGCCTGCCCCGAGACCGTTTTCCACGGGACGGACGTCGGCCACCAGTATAATTCGACCGGCTACCGCTATCTGAGGCTGCTGCGCAGCGAGGGAAAGCGCGATACGGAGGAATACCGCCTTGCCAGTGAGAACATCGATCAGGGGCTGGAATTCTACCGCACGCAGGACGGGGAATTCCGTGAGAACGCCATGACGCAGAATCTGCTGCGGGAATATCGCGCGCTGGGCGGCGGCTCCGTCATGGGGATCTACGGCGCTTACCACACGTCGATGACCAGTGACGACGGCGTGCAGACCATGGCAAGCCGCCTGACGGAGGCGCTCGGCGACAGCGTGATCTTCCACGACCTCCGCAAGGAGTAAAAATGGGGCTGCTGGAGAGGCGCACTCCGAAAGGAAGTGCGCCTCCGTTATATTCGCCTGACGGCGAGCGATATTGTCCTTTGGACAGTGATATTATGCTTCGCATCGTGATATTGCCTGCGGCAGTTTGACCGGCGAATAGAATATCACAAAAGCCATGCGGCTTTTATATCACTTTCCGAAAAGGAAAATATCACTCCGGGCAAAGCCCGGAATATCACTTTAGTCCATTGTCCATAGGCACAGCATGAAGCCTCTCCTGACGGCAGCCCCAAAATAAAATCAAATTTTCGCGTGCTCCAATTTCAGGAGCGCGCGCTTTTTTTCTATGCCTCCGGCGTAGCCGGTCAGGCTGCCGTCCGCGCCGATGACCCGGTGGCAGGGAATGAGAATCGAGATCGGATTGTGCCCGACCGCCCCGCCGACGGCCTGCGCGGACAGATGCTCCAGCCCGCGCTGCGCGGCCAGCTGCTGCGCGATTGCGCCATAGGTCGTCGTTTCGCCATAGGGGATCGTCAGCAGAATGTCCCATACCGCGCGGCGGAACGGCGAACCGCTCGGGTGGAGCGGCGGCAGAGCTGCAGGGCGCTGCCCGGTGAAGTAGCCTTCCAGCCAGCGCCGGGCCTCTGCCAGAATGGGAGTGTCCGCCTCTGCGGCTGAAGCGGGGAGCCCCGCACCGAAGTATTTTGCGTCCGTGAACCACAGACCGGTCAACCCGATCTCATCCGCTGCGAGCACGATACCGCCCAGCGGGGAGGCGCAGCTTGCGGTAAAGATCATGTTATTTTCCTCCGTTCGCGCTCTTCGGCGCGGGGTCCGTCAGTTCCGGGATCGCGCCGCCGGAGACGGCCCACAGATACAGGCTCGCCACGCTGCCGTAGGGATGGAAGCGGCGGCGGTATCTTTCAAACAGCGCCCGGACGATGCGGCGATGGCGGTAGACCATACGCAGACCGCGCCGGATCGCAAGGTCGTCGTAGCTGAAAATATCCGGCCGCTGCAGGCAGAACAGCAGGATCATCTCCGCCGTCCAGACGCCGATGCCGCGCAGGCTGCTCAGCGCGCGGATAGCCTCCGCATCGTCCATGCTGCGGACGGCCTCCAGATCGAACGAGCCATCCACAATTCGCCCGGCAAGGTCCGTGAGATATTCCGCCTTGCGGAACGTCATGCCAAGGGCCTGCAGCGCGGGTACACCGGCGGCTAAGATCGTTTCAGCGCTGACAGAGCCGAGCGTGTCCTGCATGCGCTGCCAGATCGTGGCCTGCGCCTTCATGGAGATCTGCTGGCCGATGATGTGGTGCACGACGGCGGAAAACAGATCAGGGTCCGCCGTGCGCTCCACCGGCCCGATACGGTCGATGACCGCAGCCAGCCGCTTGTCCTTCCGGCGCAGATACGCCAGCTCGGCCTCGCCGTAGATAAAATACATCAGCCCCACCTCCTGATGGGACTATTATAGCACATACGTTCGAGATAGCAAGAGTGAGCATATAAAAATCAGAGACAGCGCTTTGCGGCTGGATGTGCCCGCTTCGACACTGCGATTTTATGACAAGGAGGGCCTGCTGCCGTTTGTGGAGCGGTTGCCGGGCGGCATCCGCATGTTTCAGGACACCGATCTGGAGTGGCTGCAGATCACCTGCTGCATGAAAAAGGCCGGAATGTCCATCCGTGACATCCGGCAGTATATCGAGCAGGCCCAGCGGGGAGACGATACCATCGCCCTGCGCCTCGGAATACTCCATCGTCAGCGCGAGGTCCTGCTTGGCTGGTTGTCTGCTTTTTGAGTTTATACTGCATCGTATACGACGGAGAGGACATAGTCCTCCGTGACGGTCTGCTCGAGGCGGCGGCCGAACAGCGTTTCGTGCAAGCCGTCTGCTGCTGCGGCGGGCAGCGTGCGGAAATCGACGCCGAGGCCTTCGCCGGTGTATTTGACCCATGCCTCCTTCGCGGTCCAGAGCTGCAGGAAGCGCAGCGAGTCGAACCGGCCGCCCGGCGCGGCAAAGGCCAGCTCCTCGGGCGTGCAGATGCGCGCAGCCAGCGCGGCGCGGACGGGCCGCCGCGCCTCAAGATCGATGCCGACAGGGCCGCCGTGCACGGCGCAGCACACGAAGTTCCCGGAGTGGCTGCAGTTGAAGGCCGGGCCGTCTGGCACATAGGGCTTGCCGTTCCTCCCGACGCGGATCACAGGCGTCTGCGCACCTGCCTCGCGGAGCAGCGTGCGCGCCAGATGGTCGGCGCAGATGCTGCGGGCGCGGTCATCGGGTCGGCGGAACTGCTGCCAGCGGGCGCGGCGCTCCGGCTCTGCCGCGGTCTCCCACCGGGCAAGCTCCGCAGCGGAGACGGTCCGGATGTCAAGAACGGCGCAGCGCATAGCTTGACCACCACGGGCCCGTCAGGCGGACGTAGGCATATTCCAGCGGAACGGTGAGTACAGAGCCGATGAGCCATGCGGCAAACAGCGGCAGGCCGAGCGGGTGCAGGATGCAGCAGAACAGCAGCCGCAGCGACGTGCGCACGGCTGCGCCGAACAGCATGCGTGGCCCACAGGCATAGCGCACGCGGCGGAAGACCAGAAAGCGGTTGAAGCAGTAGCTCAGCGCCGCGCTGCCCGCACCACACAGCGGGATGGAAAACAGGAAGAAATGCCACCCGAGCGTCAGCGACAGCAGCAGGATAGCAGCTACATGCAGCAGCCACGCCAGAACGGAGCCGCGCGCCGTATCCAGCATACGGCGATAAATGCGCAGCGTATCGCGCAGCGGGTCAAAGTGTGAGCTCTGGTTGCCGTCGAGATAGACCGTCTCGATGGGCAGCTGCGTGATGGGCAGCTCCTGCCGCGCGGCGTAGAGCAGCACGTTCATTTCATAATCATATTTCTCTCCGCCGATCTCCGTGAGCCACGGCAGGCAGTCCGTGGAAAAGCCGCGCAGGCCGGACTGGTTGTCCTCCAGAAAGCAGCCTGCCGCCAGCGAAAAGAAGAAGCGCGACAGGTCGTTGCCCACGCGCGAGCGGAGCGGGACGCTTTTGCCGTGCAGCGTCCGGGTGGTGAGCACGAAGCGGCTGCCGGACAGCAGTGCCTCACGCACGCGCAGGATGTCCGCCACGGTGTGCTGGCCGTCGGCATCTGCGGTGATGAATGCGCGGCAGCCCTGCGGGTCCGTAGCCAGATGGCGCAGGGCACATTTGAGTGCGTGGCCCTTGCCCCTGTTCTCGGGGCAGGTCAGGACCTCGGCATAGGGCAGCAGCGCGGAAAAAATATCGGCATAGGCAGGGCCGCTGCCGTCGTCCGTGACGATCAGCCGGAAGTTCTCCCGGTGCAGGGCCTGTACCAGCGAGATCAGAACGCTATCCGGCTGATACGCCGGGATCAAAACTGCGATCTCCATTTCTTTCCCCCTCTGTGGTCGGTCTGCGCCGCTTCGTCACGCGTGGAAGCACAGCAGCAGAAGCCCGCCCAGAAATGTCAGGAGATCCAGCAGCCCGAGCGCCCAGTCATAGCCGCCGGGCATCCGGAACAGGTTGACCAGCAGCACGACGGCACTCAGCAGCAGGAAAAACACACCGAAGAACAGTCTGACAAGAGGATGCCTCTTTTTCTTTTCCATTCGGGTACCTCCATACATTATATCAATTTATTATATTTCCGGGCCCGGCCATTGTCAAGGACGGCGGCGCGGAAACGGGATTTTTCCGCCGGAAAACGCCGCGTTGGTTGACGCGCGCGGGCGGGTATGGTATGATACCCTTATATAACCCCGGCGTGGCCGCATGGGCCTGCGCCGGTAG
>NZ_DBFZUT010000004.1:0-31325 GCF_048519415.1 Faecousia sp.
ACCGTGCGAGCATCCCTTGCCTCTCCCTTTGGGAGAGGTGGCCGAGCATAGCGAGGACGGAGAGGGCAAACCATGACAATACCAAAAGACAACACCCAATTAGAAAATGCCCGACGGCTTCGCAGGGAGATGACACCCCACGAGCGTAAGCTCTGGTATCTTTTTCTCCGCAGATATCCAGTAAAATTTACAAACAGCGGATTATCGGCAGATTCATCGTGGACTTTTACTGTGCTTCGGCCAGACTGGTCATTGAATTGGATGGCTCTCAGCATTATGAACCTCAGGGGCTTGCTTATGATGCGGAACGTTCTCAATTTCTGATGTCTCTTGGGCTGGAGATTCTGCGATTTTCCAACCGGGATATCGACAAGGATTTTCGCGGTGTGTGCGCACAAATTGATCTTATCATTCGAAAAAGGCTGCAGGGCCCTCTCAGTCACCTGCGGTGACAGCTCTCCCAAAGGGAGAGCCAAGGGACTGTGCCCCATTACATAGTATGTTGACGTGAAAAATGGAGCGTATCTGTATCGATACGCTCCATTGACTGTTTTATGAACACCCATCTAAATGGGCGGCCGCTTCGCTTTCAATCGGCGCTTGGGAGCCGCGTTCTGCAGGCCGGGCAGCGAGGACGGAGGCAGGGGTTCTCTCGGGGACAGCGCGTGCTGTACACAGACGCAAAAAGAGCCGCCCAGGTGCTTCGGTCGCTGGGCTACCGAAGCGGTAGCCCAGACGGTTTGCACAAGAGCGGCTATGTCGGAAGTATAGCATACGACGCCGACGGTGTCAAGATATCCGGAGGAAAATTACAAGTGTGATCGGCCGCTGCAGAAATCCCCCGTGCAGGAGGAGCTGCAGGATTCTGCACGGGCTACGGCAGCTTCTCGAGCAGCTCCGGCAGACTCAGGCCCGTCTCGCGGGCGATGCGTGCCAGATCGTCGAATTCATACTTTTTGCGGGAAACGCCATAGCCGCCCGCCTGCTTGCAGCGGACCGGCCCCCATGGGCTGTCGGCCTCGCTGACGCTGCGCTGCAGCGCCGTCCGGCTGCAGCGGTGCTCCCGCACGCCGAGCGTTGTCGTGTCGCGCAGGAATACGTCCAGCACAGCCTGCCGCTTTTCCGGGAGGCACAGCGCGCGCAGCAGTACGCCGGGGCGCGATTTTTTCATGCCGATGGGCGTCGTCCATGCGTCGAGTGCCCCTGCTTCCAGCAGACGCTCCAGCGCAAAGCCGATGGCCTCCGGCGTCATGTCATCCAGATTGCAGGCAAGCTCCAGCACGTCCTCCGCGCTGTCCTCCGTCTCGCCCAGCAGGGCTCGGACGCAGTTGGCGGCGGGGAAGTCCTTGCGGCCCATGCCATAGCCGATGCGCTCTACGCGCATGGGCGGCATATCGCCGAAGCGCGCGGCAAACTGCGTCAGCAGGGCAGCGCCGGTCGGCGTGCACAGCTCGCCTGCAATGTGCCCGCCGTAAATGGGAACGCCGCGCAGCAGAATGGCAGTCGCCGGGGCGGGAACGGGGAGAATGCCGTGGGCGCAGCGGACGTGGCCGCTGCCAACATGCACGGGCGAGACGATGATCTGCTCCGGCGCGAGCCGCTCAAGCAGCAGGCACACGGCCGTGATGTCCGCAAGCGCGTCCATCGTGCCGACCTCGTGGAAGTGGATCTGGTCGACCGGCCTGCCGTGGGCCTCGCTCTCTGCTGCGGCCAGACGGCCATAGACGGCGAGGATATTGTCCCGCACACGCTGCGGGACCGGCAGGGCCGCAATGCGCGCGCGGATGTCCGCCATGCCGGTGTGGGAATGAGGGTGTTCATGGGCATGCTCATGCTCGTGCTCATGCTCGTGCTCATGCTCGTGAACATGACTGCAAGCATGTGTGTGCGCCAGCGGGACGTCCTCACTCTCCTCCTCCGCGCCGTTCACGGTCACGGAGAGCTGCGTGCCGCAGATGCCGCACTTTTCGGTGCGCACGGCCGTGGTGACAACGCCGGGGATGCCCAGCGCATTGAGCTCCTGCAGAAATGCCTTCGGCTCCGGCAGCAGCTCGAGCAGCGCCGCCGTGAGCATATCGCCCGCAGCGCCCATGCCGCAGTCAAGATACAGTGTTTTCATGGTTTGGCCCCCATATGATTGATCATGCTGGCAAGATAGCCCGCGCCGAAGCCGTTGTCGATGTTCACGACGGAAACGCCGCTGGCGCAGGAATTCAGCATGGAAAGCAGCGCGGCAACACCGCCGAACGACGCACCATAGCCAACGCTCGTCGGCACGGCAATGACGGGGCAGTCGACCAGTCCGCCGATGACGCTGGCAAGCGCGCCCTCCATCCCGGCAATGGCGATGATGGCGCGCGCACCCATCAGCTCGTCCAGACTGGCGAGCAGACGGTGCAGCCCGGCCACGCCGACGTCATACAGCCGCACGACGCGGTTTCCGAGCACCTCGGCTGTGAGCGCTGCCTCCTCGGCGACGGGAATGTCGCTCGTGCCGCCGGTCGCGACAACGATTTTTCCGTCGCCGTCCGGCTCCGGCAGCGGCCCGACGATGCCGATACGGGAGGCTGCGTCATAGGTGAGCGCTGCGCGCTCCTGCAGATAGGCTGCGGCCTCCGGCTTCATGCGCGTGATGAGCACGGTCTTCTGCCCGCTGCGCTGCAGGGAATCGACGATGCCAGCGATCTGCTCCGGCGTTTTGCCAGCGCCGTAGATGACCTCGGCCGCGCCCTGCCGCAGGCGGCGGTGATGGTCGACGCGCGCATAGCCGAGGTCCTCAAACGGAGCCTCGCGCAGCTGCAGGGCCGCGTCCGCGACGGAGATGCTTCCGTCGCGCACCTGCGTGAGCAGGGCGGTAAGAGAATTATGCATGGCGTGCCTCCAAATCGAGCAGAACTGCCCGGTAATCGGGCTTCAGGGCCGCGACGATCTCGTCGTGCTGGGCCAGCGCCCGGGAAAGCTGATCTGCCGGGAACTGCAGGCGGGCGCAGCCGTCCAGCAGGCGGACGCGGAAGTCCGTATAGCCCTGCGAGAACAGCCAGCCCTCGGCGCGCTCCGTGGCGGCCAGCAGCTCCGGCGTGATGCGCGTGCCGGTGGGGACGCGCGTGGCAAGGCAGGCATAGGCGGGCTTGTCCCAGGTGAACAGCCCGGCCTCGTGCGACAGACGGCGAATTTCCGCCTTCGTCAGGCCGCATTCGCGCAGAGGCGAGCGGACGTCCATCTCGCGCAGGGCGCGCATACCGGGGCGGTCTCCGGCGTCGTCCGAGGCGTTCGTGCCGTCGAGGATGAGCGTGAACCCGTCCTCGGCTGCCGCGCGCTTCAGATTTCCGAAAATATTTTGCTTGCAGTAGTAGCAGCGGTTTGCAGGATTGCGCGCCACATCCTCGGAGGACAGGGCATCCAGCTCCAGCACGGTTAGCTTTGCACCGACGCTCTCGGCCAGCCGCTGCGCATCGTCCAGCTCAAACTGCGGCTGGAACGCCGTCTTGGCGAAGTAGGCGTGCACATCCGCGCCACACTGTACCGCAGCATACAGCAGATACGACGAATCCACGCCGCCCGAAAACGCGATGGCAGCGCGCGGATTTTCCGCGAAAAATTCCTGTAGGGTCATGATGGGGTGTCTCCTTCCTGCTCCGGGCACGGCGTGAGCCGCGCGCGGAAAGAAATGCGCCGCGGGGTCGGCAGTCCGTCAAAGCGGATGAGCCAGGCCTGCTTTGCCTCGTCGAGCTCCAGCATGGTGCCCGTGCCGAGAATGCTGTGCCGCACGCGCTGGCCGGGCCGGAAGGCGGCGGTGTCCGCGCTGCCGCGCAGCGTGCGTTCGCTTATGGCGATGTAGCTGCGGGCGTTATCCAGCAGCATATCGTCGCGCTCACCGCTCTGCTCCAGAAGGCCGGGGGCGATGTCGAGCAGAAAGCGCGAGGGATAGCGGTCGGTTCCGTCAAAATTGCGTCCGGCGGCCTCGGAGAGGTACAGCCCCTGCTCCGCGCGCGTCATTGCGACGAAGGCCAGCCGTCGCTCCTCCTCCATGGCGGGGAGGGTCCGGATCTTTTTCGAGGGGAACAGTCCCTCGTTCATCGCACACAGGAACACATGGGGGAATTCCAGTCCCTTGGCCGTGTGCACGGTCATCAGCTTCACGCGGTCGCTGCTGTCGCCCGCGTCGGCGTTTGTAAACAGGGCCACATGGGCCAGATAGTGCTCGAGCGTGCATTCCTCGCCGCATGTCGTTTCATATTCATAGACGGACTGCTTCAGCTCTGCCAGATTGTCCAACCGCTCCTGACTGCCCTCCGTGCGGAGCATGGCCTCATAGCCGCTTTCGTGCAGGATGGCGGACAGGACCTCCGAGACGGACCGGCCGGAGCAGTCGGACGAAAAGGCGTCGATCAGGGAGACAAAGCGCGCCGCGCCCGTGCCGCGGAAGGCCTCCGTGCCGACACTGCGGCGGCGCTCGCCGATGTTGCGTTTCGGCTGGTTGACGATGCGCAGGAACGACAGGTCGTCCTGACAGGCGATCATGCGCAGGTAGGACAGGGCGTCCTTGATCTCGGCGCGGCCGAAAAACTGCACGCCGCTGTAGATGGTATAGGGGATCTTCTCCCGCTGGAGCACCTCCTCGACCGTCCGTGTGAGATAATGCGCCCGGTAGAGCACGGTCATGTCGCGATAGGGCGTCCCGCCGTCGTGCAGGGTCTGCATCTGCGCGGCCATCCACGCGGCCTCGTCCGCCGCGCTGCGCGCATGGTGCAGACGGACCGGCGCGCCGTCCGGCAGGGTGGGGAGCAGGGATTTTTCCATGCGGTCCGTGTTTCTGGCGATGAGCGAATTGGCCACGGACAGGATCTGCGGCGTGGAGCGGTAATTTTCCATCATCAGGATCGTCCGCGTACCGGGAAAGACCTGATCGAAGTCCAGCAGATACCGGATGTTCGCTCCGCGCCAGGTATAGATCGTCTGGTCGGGATCGCCCACGACGAAGAGGTTGTGGTGATAGCCGCACAGCACCTGCATCAGCGTGTACTGCGGCTCGTCGATGTCCTGAAATTCGTCGACCATGATGTATTCCAGCCGCTGCTGCCACTTGAGGCGGATGTCCGCATCCTGCTCGAAGATATAGAGCGTGAATTTCAGCAGATCGTTGTAGTCCAGCCCGAAGCATTTCTTCTGCTGGTAGAGATAGCCATAGAAAATGATGTCGTCCGGGGCCTCGGCCTGCAGATATTTCTGCTGCAGCGTCTCGAGCGACAGCGTGATGAGATCGAGATAATACTGCGGCGCCTTCTTGAGCTTGCGGAGCTCGATCATGTCCCGCGCTGCGCTGAAGGTCATGGCGCGCAGCGTCAGCCCGCGCTCCTCGTAGATGATGCGGAGCATGGCGTCGATGTCGCTGTTGTCGAGCACGAGAAAGCGCCGCGGATACTGCACGGCGTGGCTGTCCTCCTGCAGGACGGTCACACAGAAGCTGTGGAACGTGCAGATATAGCCCGTGTCCTCGTCGCCCGTCAGGGCGTGGATGCGCTGGCGCATCTCGGCGGCAGACTTGTTCGTGAACGTCACGCACAGGATGTTGCCGGGCAGCGTGCCGACCTCGTTCACAAGATAGGCGAAGCGCCGCGCCAGTGCGCGCGTCTTGCCGGAGCCTGCGCCCGCGATGACACGGACATAGCCCTCTGTGGCCGTGACGGCCTCCCGCTGGGCCGCGTTCAGCCCGCTCAGCAGATCGTCCATGCGTGTTCGCCCCCTTTCCCGAAAAATAATAGCACAAAATCGGGCGAAATACAAGCGCGAGCCGGGCGGGCTTGCGCACTGCCTGCCAATATGCTACAATAACAAACAATAATTAAGAACACCGCCGCAAAGGCGGGGAGGGGAGAGCGCTATGCCGCGTTTTTTTGTTCCGCGCGCGGAGCTGGGTGAGAATTTTCTGGTCCTGACGGGGGAGAATGCCGCGCATGCGCGTGTGCTGCGCCTGAAAAACGGAGATGCCGTCACGGTGTGCGACGGCGAGGGCGAGGAGTGGCACTGCGTTGTCTCGGACGTGGCTCCGGGGCAGGTCAGCCTTGTCGTGCAGGAGCACACGGCCGCAAAGAGCGAGGCGGCCGTATTCTGCAGTGTGTATATGGCCTTTGCCAAGGCGGATAAATTTGAGCATGTGATCCAGAAGGCGACGGAGCTGGGCGCGGCGGAGCTGGTCGCGTTCCCGAGCGCGCGCTGCGTCTCCCGGCCGGATGAGCGCTCACTTGCCAAAAAGCTCGAGCGCTGGCAGAAGATCGCTGCCTCGGCCGCAGAACAGTCCGGGCGCGGCCGCATCCCGCAGGTGCTGGCGCTGCCGTCGTATGAGGCGGCGCTGCAGCGGGCTGCGCAGGCGGAGCTTGCCGTCTGCTTTTATGAGAACGAGGAGCAGCGCACATTCCGCGCCGCCATCGAGTCCGCGCCGTTCCGCACGGCGGCCCTGCTGACGGGGCCGGAGGGCGGTCTGGAGCGCAGCGAGGTGGAGCAGGCGCAGAGGGCCGGCCTGCAGATCTGCACGCTCGGCAGCCGCATCCTGCGCTGCGAGACGGCCCCACTGTGCGCCCTGTCCGCGCTGATGTATACAGCTGGCGAATTCTGAGCGAAAATGAGGGTTAATGAATGAAAACGTGTGTGATCTCCTTCAGCAGCCGGGCGGATGGGAACTGCGCTGCCATTGCCGACTGTGTGCAGGAAACGCTCGGGGCGGAGGGTCTGACCCGCTTCGATTTTTCCGGACTTTCGGTGCATGGCTGCGGCGCTTGCCATTGTGAGTGCTTCCGGCAGCGCGAGGCCTGCCCCTATTTTGCGGACGATGCGTTCCGCCTGAACGAGGCGGCGGCACTGGCGGACCGCGCCGTGTTCATCGTGCCGAATTACTGCGATTTTCCGTGCTCCAATTTTTTCCTGTTCAACGAGCGGAGCCAGTGCTGCTTCAACGGGCATGCCGAGCTGGCGGACCGCTATCTTGCCGTGCCGAAGAAATTCATCGTTGTCAGCAATACGGGCCGGGAGAATTTTCTGGCGGCGTTCCGGGACCATGTGCTGCTCGGAACGGAGCCGGATGTCTGCTTCCTGCGCGCGGCGGCCTACCATCGCATCAGCCTCGACGGCGACCTGATGACCTGCGAGCCTGCCCGTGCAGCCGTCCGGGAGTTTTTGCGGGACTGGTAATGCAGCGGCCTGAGCGCCATGCAGGCAGGCAATGATTGCGGCACAAATTCATTGGCGCAGTGCCTTCAAGTTTGTCATTGCGAGGCCCCGAAGGGGCCGTGGCAATCTCCTGCAACGCCCGGCGGATTCGCCAAGGCTTTCCTGTGATCCGGCCGGGTACTGCGAGATTCCCACGTCGCTTCGCTCCTCGGAATGACAATTCGGGTGCGTTTACCGTTTTAACGATGGCCTTTGCCGTTCGTAAGTTCCGCGCCGGTCGGGGCATGTCCCGACCCTGCAACGCCTCCATGATAGCCGATCTGATCCCCCCGGAAACAGGCATGTTTCCGGGGGAGTTTTGATATATTGGACAGGGGAGGTGAGGGCATGGAGCGGAACGACTCCATTCTGGGCGGCGCGCTGCTTCTGACGGCGGCGAATCTGCTGCTGCGGCTCATCTCCATCGCATTTCAGGTCTTCCTCTCCGTGCGCATCGGCGCGGCGGGGCTGGGACTGATGCAGCTCATCTCGACCATCGGCGTCTTTGCCATGCTGGCCGGGACGGCCGGGGTGCGCGTAACGGCCATGTATCTGGCGGCGGAGGAATTCGGACACCGGCGCTTGAGCGGTGTGCGCGCGGCCATGCGCGCCTGTCTGCAATACGGCATCCTCGTGAGCGCCGTCTCCGGCGCGGCGCTGTTCTTCCTCTCGGACTTTTTTGCGCAGGCATGGCTGCGCGATCTGCGCGCTGCGCCGAGCCTGCGGGTCATGGGCCTGCTGCTGCCGTTTTCCTGCCTGTGCGGGATCATGACGGGGTATTACACGGCCTGCTCCCGCATCCGCCAGCTCGTCGGCATCGAGATCGCGGAGCGGCTGGTGTCCGTCGGGCTGACGGTCACCCTGCTGTACCTCTGGGCCGGGGACGATCTGGCGCGGGCGTGCTGCGCCATCACGTTCGGCAGCTCCGCCGGGTGTATTTTTGACTTCACACTGCTGTATCTGCGCTACCGGCGCGATATGCGGCGTGTCCCGCGCGAGCACATCCCGATGCGAAAGCGCCTGCTGCGCCTGAGTGTCCCGCTGGCGCTGAACGACGCCCTGCGCGCCGGGCTGAACACGGCCGAGCAGCTGCTTATCCCCATCGGCCTTGCGCGCTACGGCGGCTCGACGGAGGAGGCTATGGCGGGCTATGGGACGATCCACGGTATGGTGTTCCCGATCCTGATGTTCCCGGCTGCCATCCTCTATTCCGTCTCCGATCTGCTGGTGCCGGAGCTTTCGCGCTGCCGGGCCATGGGGCGCAGCCTGCGGGTGCGCGACCTGAGCGGGAAGTGTATCCGCATGACCATGCTGTTTGCCGCAGCCGTGGCGGGCTTCTTCTTCGTCTGCGCGGAGGAGCTGGGCCAGTGTGTCTATCACAGCGCGGATGCGGGGCGCTACCTGCGCATCTTTGCACCGATGGTGCTGATGCTCTATCTCGATGCCATTGTCGACGGCATGCTCAAGGGCCTCGCCGAGCAGCTGAGCTGCGTGCGCTATAACACGCTGACGTCTGTTCTGGACGTCGTATTCCTCTATGTCCTGCTGCCGCGCCATGGCGTTGCGGGCTATGTGGCGGTGTTTGCCGTGACGCATGCCATCAACCTGTATTTGAGCATCCGGCGGTTGCTCGTTGCGACGGAGCACCGGCCGCGCGCGGCGGATTTTGCTCTGCCGCTGCTGAGCCTCGGCCTTGCCCTGCTGCTGACGCTCCCGTCTCCGGCGATGGGCGGATGGTTTGTGCGGCTCCTGTGCCGCGGCGGCTGGTTCCTGACGGTTTTGCTCGCGGCCTTTGTGCTGCTGCAGGCCCTGACGCAGCAGGACGGCAGCTGGCTGCGGCGCGTGCTGCGCCGGACGCTTGACAATCGGGGCGGCGCGGGCTACAATGAGGGCAGTTTTTAGGGGAAGCGCTGTTTCAATCAGCGTTTTCTTAGACCAGGAGGCTGATCTCATGCCGCAGACGCCCATGCCGCAGGTGCATCCCATCCCCCCGCTGTTTGACGCGGAGTCCCGCGTGCTCATTCTCGGCTCATTCCCGTCGATCAAGTCGCGGGAGGCTATGTTTTTCTATGGCCATCCGCAGAACCGCTTCTGGCCGCTGCTCGCCCTGCTGACCGGCGAGCCGGCGCCGCAGACCGTGGAGGAGAAGCGCGCGCTTGCCCTGCGCCACCATTTTGCGCTGTGGGACTCCATTGGGCAGTGCACCATCACCGGCTCGTCCGACAGCAGCATCCGCGACGTTGTGCCGAACGACCTGCGCATCATCACGGAGCATGCGCCGATCGAACGCATTTTCTGCAACGGGAACACGTCGCTGAAATACTACCGCCGCTATAACGAGCCGCTGCTCGGCCGCCCGGCCGTTGCTCTGCCGTCGACGAGCCCGGCCAACGCGGCGTGGTCACTGCAGCGTCTGGCCGAGGCCTGGCGCGTGATATTATAAAACGGGAGGAGCCAGATCGAAATGGCTCCTCCCGCTCCGCTTTTTCAGGGCAGCACCGTATCATTCAGCGAGAGCATTCGGCGAAGGCCGAAGGTGCAATGATGCGGTGTTGCCTTAAAATAACCAGATGGCCGGGATGTGGATGTTCGTCAGCCCGAGCTTGGCCTGCAGCGAGAGGGACGGCACGTTATCCGGCGCAACGAAGCAGTACGGCAGCCAGCCGCGCTCCAGATGGAGCCGGATGAGCGCTGCCTCCAGCGCCTGCGCGATGCCGCGGCGGCGAAACTCCGGCACGACCTCGAGCATACCCATGCTGCCCTCGGAATGGATGCCGAGGAAGCCTGCCAGCCGCCCTTCGGCGGTGAAATGGCCCCACAGCGCTCCGGCCTCCGCGCGGCCGCGCAGATAGGGCAGGGGATCGTCAAACAGATGATAGTAGCGCGCCGCCTCCGCGGCGTCTTCCGCCGTCAGCGGGCGGATGGAGCAGGCCGGGACCTCGGGCGGCGACGGCTGCAGGTACAGCAGCGTCTCATAGGCCTCCTGATCGTGCAGTCCAAATTCGCGCTGCACGGCGTCGGCGGCCTCGTGCGAGAAGACGGTGAAGCCCGCGTCCTTCGGAACGGTCACGCCCCGCAGTACGCGCAGCAGGGCGTCCGCATCCGGAATGCCGCAGAAAAGGCCGTTTCCGCCCGTTTGCAGCAGCATGCCCTCCAGCCCGTCGTACAGCGCGCGGCAGCGGCCGGTCCGGCGGAGCATTTCCGTAAAGAGAAGCCGAAGATTTTGATCCATGACGTTTTTCCTTTCCAAATAAAAACCGCGCGGCCCGGAGCCGAGCCGCGCGGAATATGTGCCGGGAAACGCGCTCAGAAGAGCTCGTTGATGATGGCGGCGATCATGGCGATCACGACGAAGTCGGCAAGCAGCTCCACGCCGTTGATGATGAGACCGGTCAGCGCAAGACCCTTCTTAACATTGCGGCGGGCGACGCCTACGATGCCGAGGATGAGGCCGACAATGGACACGAGCAGTGCGAGAATGGCCAGCACGATGCCGCTGGTGCACAGCGTCTGGAGCTCGCTGAAGCTGAAATAGAAGGAGCTGACCGAATCCATGATGCTGGAAATGATGGCAATCACGGCGATCGTGGCGACGAGCGAGACCATGCTCATGACGAACGAGGCCACGCCGACACCGTTGCTGCCCTTCAGCGGGGAGACAGGCTGGACGTAGACCGGCTGCTGGTAGACGGGGTATACCGGGGCCTGCGCGGGAGCGGCAGACTCGGCCGGAGCGGAAGGCTGGGATTCGACGGGAGCGACGGGCGGCTCCACAGGGACGGCGGGCTGCATGGGCTCCACGGCGTTCTGAACAGGTGCGCCGCAGCTGCCGCAGAACGCAGCGCCTTCCTCGACGGGGGCGCCGCAGTTGGCACAGAATGATTTCATAACAGATTCCTCTCTTTCCAGGGCTTAGAGCACGGCGATGCCGATGGCCGCCAGCACGATGAGCCAGATGCACAGGGCGATGGCACTCAGGATCAGACCGGCAATGCCGAGACCCTTGCTGCGGTTCTTCTGGGACATGCCGACGATGCTGAGGATGAGGCCGGGAATGGCCAGTAGGCCGATGTAGGTCCAGCAAAAGATCAGGCCAAGCAGACCGCAGACGAAGCCGGCGATGCTGCAGCCGTGTGCACCGCGCTTTTCGGGAACGGGAGCGGCAACATAGACGGGCTGGGAAGGCTGAGCCTGCACGGGCTGAACGGGGGCCTCAGGGGCAGCCGCAATGGGAGTGCCGCAGTTCGGACAGAATGCGCCGCTGTTGTCGACCATGCTTTTGCAGTTCGGGCACTGGATCATGGACATGGAAATTACCTCGATTCAAACAGATTCAGGAATGACAGGGCATATCCTGTTCATAATAATTTTACACAATCGGTCGGAGAATGTCAAGGCGGAACGTGGCCGGAAGGGTGCAAAAAAGGCCTGCTGCAATGCAAGTTCTGCAGCAGGCCTTTTTGTGGTCATTTTCCTGCGATATGCAGCCGGTTCAGGGCGCGGCTGAGCTTGGCGCGGGCCAGCTTGATGTCGCGCTCCTCCGTGGCCGCTGCGATGCGAGCCTCAGCGCGGGCCTTTGCGGCCTCGGCACGGGCGACGTCGATCTCATCGGCATATTCGAACGTGGTGGCGACGAGACGGACCTCGCCCTTCTCCACGCTGAGAAAGCCGCCGCCGCAGGCTGCATGCCGCGGCTCGCCGTCCTTCGTGACGACGACGCGGCCGATGTCCAGCGCGGCGATATAGTCCGTGTGGTGGGGATAGATGCTCACATAGCCGCCGGTCGTGCGGACAACGACGGAATTGGCCTCTCCGTCAAAGAAGCTGCCGTCCGGCGTGACGATCTGCAGATGGAAGCTGCTCATTTTGCAGCCCCCTGCTTCGCCTTCTCAACGGCCTCGTCGATCGTGCCGACAAACAGGAACGCGGACTCGGGCAGATCGTCATGCTTGCCCTCCAGGATCTCCTTGAAGCCGCGGACCGTCTCCTTGATGGGGACGTACTTGCCCTGCATACCGGTGAACTGCTCGGCAACGGAGAACGGCTGGGACAGGAAGCGCTGGATCTTGCGGGCGCGGCTGACGGTCAGCTTGTCCTCCTCGGACAGCTCGTCCATGCCCATGATGGCGATGATGTCCTGCAACTCCTTATAGCGCTGCAGAATGCGCTGCGTCTCGCGGGCAACCTCGTAGTGCTCCAGACCGACCACGTCCGGCGTCAGGATGCGGGATGTGGACTCCAGCGGATCGACGGCGGGGTAGATGCCGAGCGAGGCGATGCCGCGGTCCAGAACGGTCGTTGCGTCCAGATGGGCGAACGTCGTGGCCGGGGCCGGGTCCGTCAGGTCGTCGGCAGGGACATAAACGGCCTGCACGGACGTGATGGAGCCCTTCTTTGTGGAGGTGATGCGCTCCTGCAGGGCGCCCATTTCCGTGGCCAGCGTCGGCTGGTAGCCCACGGCGGAGGGCATTCTGCCAAGCAGGGCCGAGACCTCGGAGCCTGCCTGCGTGAAGCGGTAGATGTTGTCGATGAAGAGCAGAACGTCCTGCCCCTCGCGGTCGCGGAAGTACTCGGCCATGGTCAGGCCGGACAGTGCCACGCGCATTCTGGCTCCGGGCGGTTCGTTCATCTGACCGTAGACGAGGGCGGTCTTGTTGATAACGCCGGACTGCTGCATCTCGTTATAGAGATCATTGCCCTCACGGGTGCGTTCGCCGACACCCGCGAAGACGGAGATGCCGCCGTGCTGCTTGGCAACGTTGTTGATGAGCTCCATGATGAGGACCGTCTTGCCGACGCCTGCGCCGCCGAACAGACCGATCTTGCCGCCCTTGGCATAGGGGGCGATCAGGTCGACGACCTTGATGCCGGTCTCAAGGATCTCCGTGGAGGTCTGCTGCTCGTCATAGGCGGGCGGGTCGCGGTGGATGCTCCACTTCTCACAGGTGACGGGCTGGGGCTTATTATCGATGGCGCGGCCAAGCAGATTGAAGACGCGGCCGAGCGTCTCGTTGCCGACGGGGACCTTGATGGGCGAGCCGGTGTCTACGGCCTCCATGCCGCGCACCATGCCGTCCGTCGAGCTCATGGCGATGCAGCGGACCACATCGTCGCCGAGCTGCTGGGCGACCTCGCAGACAAGCTTGCCGCCGTCGCGCTCGATCTCGATGGCGTTGAGCAGGTCGGGCAGGTGACCGGCCGGGAAGCGGATGTCCAGCACCGGGCCGATGATCTGCACGACGGAACCAATGTTCTTTTCCTGCATTCGGTTGACTCCTTTCCGTTACAGCGCCTCGGCGCCGGAAACGATTTCTGTGATCTCCTGCGTGACGGCTGCCTGCCGCGCGCGGTTGTATTTGAGGACCAGCGAGTCGATGAGCTCACCGGCGTTTTTATTGGCGGCGTTCATGGCCGTGCGGCGCGCACCGTGCTCGGAGGCAGAGGCCTCACAGAGGGCGGAATACAGCACGCCGGAGACATACTGCGGCACGATGGCCGCAACCAGGGCGGCAGGGTCGTCCTCGACGGTCGCGCTCTGGTACTTTGCATCGCCCGTGAGCTGCAGCGGCAGAACACCGGCAGAGGCGGGGACCTGTGAGAGCATGGAGCGGAACTCCGTATAGACGACGGTCACGCGGTCATAGCGCCCGGCTGCAAAGCCGTCGCACAGCAGGCGGGCGATCTGCATGCAGTCGCCGATGCCGACGGAGGCGGCAAGGCCGAAATAGGTGCTGACGAGCTCCGCACCGCTGCGGGTGAACTGCTCGAGCGGCTTTTTGCCGATGGGCAGCACGCAGTAGGGCTCGCTGCCTGCCAGCGAGAGCACGAGCCGGTGCAGGTTGGCGTTGTAGCCGCCTGCCAGACCGCGGTCGCCGCCGATGACGACGAAGCAGGTCTTCTTCACGGGGCGCACCTCGGAATAGACGGACGGCGTTTCCTTCAGCCCGGCCTGAATGCCCGCGATGGCTTCACCCAGCACCTCGTGGAAGGGGCGGGAGCGCTCGACCCGCTCGCGCGCATGACGCAGCTTGGACGTGGCGACGAGCTCCATGGCGCGGGTGATCTGCTGGGTGCTCTCGACGCTGCGGATGCGCGTCTTGATATCCTTCATGGAAGCCATAGGCAGCGCTCCTTAGGCCGTGAACGGCGCGCGGCAGGATTCGATGGCGGCGCGCAGCGCGGCCTCGTTTTCCGGCCGAAGCTCGCCGGTCTTGCGGATGTCCTCGAGAATTTCGGGATGCTGCACGGTCAGATGGTCAAACAGCGCGTTCTCAAAGGCGGAAATGCGTTCGACGGGGACGTCCATGAGCATGTTGTGCACGACAGCGTAGAGAATGCTGACCTGCAGGGCGACGTCCAGCGGGGAGCTGCGGTCCTGCTTGAGCACCTCCACGACGCGCTCGCCCTGGGCAAGGCGCGTCTTTGTGTCGGCATCGAGGTCCGAGCCGAACTGCGCGAAGGACTGCAGCTCGCGGTACTGCGAGTACGTCAGCTTCAGGGTACCGGCGACCTTCTTCATGGCCTTGATCTGGGCGCTGCCGCCGACACGTGACACGGAGATGCCGGGGTTGATAGCCGGGCGGATGCCGGAGTGGAACAGCTCGGACTCCAGATAGATCTGGCCGTCCGTGATGGAAATGACGTTCGTCGGAATATAGGCCGAGACGTCGCCGGCCTGCGTTTCGATAATGGGCAGGGCCGTCATGGAGCCGCCGCCGTATTCCGGGGCGACGCGGGCCGCGCGCTCGAGCAGACGGGAGTGCAGATAGAACACATCGCCGGGGTAGGCCTCGCGTCCGGGCGGGCGGCGGATGAGCAGGGAAAGGGCACGGTAGGCCACGGCGTGCTTCGACAGGTCGTCATAGACGATGAGCACGTCCTTGCCCTGATCCATGAAGTATTCGCCCATGGTGCAGCCGGAGTACGGCGCGATATACTGCAGCGGAGCCAGCTCCGAGGCTGTCGCGGAGACAACGATGGTATAGTCCATGGCGCCGCCGCGGGCGAGCGTATCGACGAGCTGGGCGACGGTCGAGCGCTTCTGGCCGATGGCGACATAGATGCAGATGACGTTCTTGCCCTTCTGGTTCAGAATGGTATCCGTCGCGATGACGGTCTTACCGGTCTGGCGGTCGCCGATGATGAGCTCGCGCTGGCCGCGGCCGATGGGGATCATGGAGTCGATGGCCTTGATGCCGGTCTGCAGCGGGACGCTGACGGACTTGCGCTCAATGATGCCTGGGGCGTTGCGCTCGATGGGGCGCAGCTCCTTCGAGTCGATGGGGCCCTTGCCGTCAATGGGCTGGCCGAGGGCGTCGACGACGCGGCCGATGAGGGCCTCGCCGACCGGGACGGACACGACGCGGCCCGTGCGCTTGACAAGGCCGCCCTCGCGGATGCCGACGTCCGTGCCGAGCATGACGACGCTGACGCAGCTCTCCTCGAGGTTCAGCGCCATGCCGAACGAGCCGTTCTCGAAGCGGAGCAGCTCGTTGGATTTGCATTTATCCAGTCCATGCACCTTGGCGATGCCGTCGCCGACCTGAATGACGTAGCCGATCTCATCCTGCTGCGTCTGGGATGCATAATTTTTGATCTGATCCTTGATGATCTTACTGATATCGTCGATTCTGAGATTCACGGTTTCACCAACCTTATCTTTTGATGGGGAGCCGGTCAGACCACGGTCTGGCTCAGGCTGCGGCGCAGGCGCTCCAGACGGCTGCGGATGCTGTCGTCGAGCTGGATGCCGCCATAGCGCAGGGTAATGCCGCCGAGCAGCGTGGGATCGGTGCGGCAGGTCAGGCTGACGGTCTTGCCGGTCAGCGACTCGAGCCGGGCGCACAGGGCCTCGCGCTGCCGCTGCTGCATGGGAACGGCCGTGATGGCCGTCGCGCGCAGGATGCCGTGCGCCTCGTCATAGGCCGCCTCATAGGCGGTCAGGCAGGCGGGCAGCTGCCAGAGCGCGCGCCGGTCGCACAGCAGGCACAGGAAATTGCGCAGCTCCTGCGACGCGCCGGAAAAGGCCTGCAGCAGCAGGGCGTGTTTTTCCGGCCCGGCCACGGCGGGCGTGTCCATCAGCGTGACATAACCTGGGTTTTCCCGCAGGGCGCGGCGGACGAGCTGCAGCTCCTCCAGCACCCCGTCGCCGCAGCCGTCCTCTTCCGCGAGCTGAAACAGCGCACGGCCATAGCTTGCGGCATCAATCATGGCTGTCCCCCAATTTCTCAATGAAGGAATCGATCAGTTCGGTGTGCTCCTCGCTGCGGATATCGCGCTGCAGGACGGCGGAGGCAATGTCCACCGCCATATCGGACACATCGTCCTTGATCTCGTTCATGGCGCGCTTCTTTTCCAGCGCGACCTGCGCCTCAGCGCGCTGCATGGTCTGCGCCGCCTTGTCCTGCGCGTCGCGGAGGATCTCCTCCTCACGGAGCTGGGCACGGCGGTTGGCGTCGCGGAGCAGCGCCTCGCTCTCGGCGTTGGCCTGCTGCAGGCGCGTCTCATAGCGCGCGCGCATCTCTTCTGCCTCGGCCTTGGCACGGTTGGCGTTGTCGTAGAGGTCGTCGACCTCCTTCTGGCGCGAATCGATCATGTTCTTGACGGGCTTGAAGAGGAGCTTTTTCATGACCAGATAGAGGATGACCAGATTGCACAGCGTGAACAGGCAGGTCCAGAAATCCACACCGACAAAGCTCTCAAATCCCGTAAAAAATTTCAAGCCGCATCTCTCCTTTCTCCGGCAGATCTCGTGGTGCTGCGCCGCATCAGAAAACGAAGAGCAGCAGCAGAGCGATGACCAGAGAGTAGATACCGGTGGACTCGGTGATGGCGCAGCCGAGGATCATGTTGGTACGCAGCGTATCGGAGACCTCCGGCTGACGTGCCATGCCCTCGAGAGCCTTACCGACGGCATTACCTTCGCCGACTGCCGGGCCGATAGCGCCCAGACCCATGCAGAGACCTGCGCCGATCGCAGCGGCGGCCTTGATGATTGCTTGATCCATTGTGTGTTTCCTCCTGTAAATATTGTTGTGTTTGGAACGATCTCAAATCGGGGTTTGCTTATTTCTTCTCCGGCTTTGGGGCGGGGGGCGGACAGGCCGCGCCGACGTAGACCATCGTCAGCATGCAGAACACGAGTGCCTGGATGCAGCCGGTAAAGAGATCAAAATAGATGGAGAGGACGGCGGGGATGCCGACCTGGAAAATGGGGATGGACGAGATGAATTCACTCGGGATCCAGCCGAGCACGAACGAGCTCAGCGCGGACAGACCGCCGTAGATAAGGGCCGTGAGCACGGAGCCGCCGGCGATATTGCCGAAGTGACGGAACGACATGGAGATCGGCTGTGCGATCTCGCTGATGATGTTCATCGGCGTCATAACGACCACGGGCTCCGTGAAGCCCTTCAGCCAGCCGAAGAAGCCGTTGTTCTTGATGTTGTTGTACCAGACGAGAGCGGTCGTCATGAGGGCCCAGGTGAGCGTTGTGCTGAGGTCGGCCGTCGAGCTGCGCAGGAAGCCGGTCAGGCTGGCAAGTGAGCCGAGCACGGACGAGCAGAACAGCGCGCCGATGTAGGGCGCAAAGCGCTCATTGTGCTTGCCCATCGTGTCGTCCACGAGCTTGTAAACGGCAAGGACGGCGCGCTCCGTGACGGCCTGCATGCGGCCGGGGCGCTTCCGGAGATTACGGCCGAGCCGCCAGCAGAGAATCGTCACCGCGGCCAGAACGAGGAGCGAGGTGAGCGTCGTCTGCGTGATGGTCACATCGCACAGACCGAAAAACGAAAACTCCGCAAGGATGCGCGGACCGGTGATATTAACATTCATGCAGTGGGAACTCCCTTCTTTTTCTTGCGTACCAGCTCGGAAGCCATGAGCGCCAGCCGCATGAAGCACAGCGGCAGCAGCGTGGCCAGCGGGTCGAACCGCTTGCTCTTGAGCGCGATGACCAGAACGACCAGCAGCACGACCATGCGCACGACGAACAGCACGCGGGACGTGAGCTGGGCGGACAGTGGGTTTTCCTTCTTCGAGGCCCGCAGCAGGCCGAGGATCATGGCGGCAAAATTCACCAGCGCGGCGGCGGTACCGAGCGCGGCGCCGAGCAGAATATCCTGCCGCAGCGCGGCGAACAGAGCGTAGCAGCCCAGCATGATGCCGGACAGCACGATCTCTGCGGCGAGCGTCGGCAGAACGAGCCACTTCAGACTGCCGGACGTTGACTCGTTAACGGGTTCCATGCGGATCATCCTCCTTTTTGTGAGATGACGGAACATCGGAAGACGGGGGAACGGTGGGGTCCATGGTGCGGGCAGCCGTCAGCAGAAAATGGAACATGCTGTACAGCCCGGCGAACACGCCGAAGACGATGGCGGTAATCATAATCCAGCGGCCAAGTCCGCAGCGCGTGTGCAGCAGCCAGCCGCCGAGAATGATGAGCCCAGCCGGGCACACCATACAGAAGCCTGCCTGAATGCAATAATTGACGGCATAAATCGCGCGAAATACCTTTTTCGGCAAGAAAGAGCACCTCCTAAAAAACAGGACCCGATTCTCCCCTATTATCAGTTAACATCATACCCCTTTTTTTCAAAAATTGCAATATGCAAAGCTTGAAAAATGTCTGAAATCAGGGTGGCCTTTCGAATATGCTCCGCGTTGACATTCTGCGGGGAATTCGATATAATTGTTCACGATCGCCGCGCAGAATGCGGCTTTGTTGATTCTTCCCGATTTGAGGTGTCTTGATTTTGAAAACTCCCGATCTCCGGCCGGAAACGCTCTGCATTCAGGCCGGCTACACGCCGGGCAACGGCGAACCGCGCCAGATCCCGATCATCCAGAGCACAACATTCCGCTATGAGACCTCCGAGGCCATGGGAAAGCTCTTTGACCTCGAGGCGGACGGCTATTTCTATTCCCGCCTGCAGAATCCGACCTGCGACCACGTTGCGGCGAAGATCGCGGCGCTCGAGGGCGGCACGGCCGCCATGCTGACCGGCTCCGGGCAGGCCGCCAATTTTATGGCCATGTTCAACATCGCCGGCTGCGGCGACCACATCGTGAGCTCCGCGTCCATTTACGGCGGCAGCTATAATCTGTTTGCCGTGACGATGAAGCGCATGGGACTCTCCTGCACGTTCGTTGACCCGGACTGCTCCGCGGAAGAGCTGAACGCCGCGTTCCGCCCGAACACAAAGGCCGTGTTCGGTGAGACCATCGCCAACCCTGCCCTGACCGTGCTGGATATCGAAAAGTTCGCCGCTGCGGCCCATGCCCATGGCGTGCCGCTCATCGTGGACAACACGTTTGCCACGCCCGTCAACTGCCGCCCGCTCTCGTGGGGCGCGGATATCGTGACGCACTCCACCACAAAGTATATGGACGGCCATGCGGCGGCCCTCGGCGGCTGCATCGTCGACGGCGGCAAATTCGATTGGACGAAATATCCCGAAAAATTCCCCGGCCTGTGCACGCCGGACGAGAGCTACCACGGCGTGACATATACGGAGCGCTTCGGACTCGGCGGCGCGTTCATCACAAAGGCCACGGCCCAGCTCATGCGCGACCTCGGCGCGGTGCAGTCCCCGCACAACGCATTTCTGACAAATCTCGGCCTTGAGAGCCTGCCCGTGCGCGTGCGCCAGCACTGCGCCAATGCGCAGCGTATCGCAGAGCACCTGCAGGGCCACGAAAAGATCGCGTGGGTGAAGTACTGCGGCCTGCCCGGCGACCGCTATTACGAGCTGGCGCAGAAATATCTGCCGAACGGCTCCTGCGGCGTTATTTCGTTCGGCGTCAAGGGCGGCAGAGCCGCCGCCGAGCGGTTTATGAGCCATCTGAAGCTCGCCTCTATCGAGACGCACGTCGCCGATGCGCGGACATGCTGCCTGCATCCCGCCAGCACGACGCACCGCCAGATGAACGACAGCGAGCTTGCCGCAGCGGGTGTTTCTCCCGACCTTGTGCGGCTGTCCTGCGGCCTTGAGAATGCGGACGACCTGATTGCCGACCTCGATCAGGCGCTTGCCGCCGAATAAGCCGGAGGAAACACCATGCCTATTAAAATACCGAACGATCTGCCGGCAGCCGCCACCCTGCAAAGCGAGAATATCTTCGTTATGCCGGAGACCCGTGCCATCACGCAGGACATCCGCCCGCTGGAGATTCTCATCCTGAATCTCATGCCGACGAAGATCGTCACGGAGACGCAGTTTGCCCGTCTGCTCGGCAACACGCCCCTGCAGGTGCACCTGGAATTCCTGCACACGCGCTCCCATGTGGCCACGCACGTCTCGGCGGAGCATCTGTTCACGTTCTATAAGACGTTCGACGAGGTCCGCGACCGCCGCTATGACGGCATGATCATTACGGGCGCGCCCGTGGAGCAGCTGCCGTTTGAGGACGTCGAGTACTGGCAGGAGCTTTGCAGCATCATGGACTGGAGCCGGACGCATGTGCACAGCACGCTGCACATCTGCTGGGGCGCGCAGGCCGCGCTGTACCATCACTACGGCATCGAGAAGGTGCCGCTGGAGAAAAAGCTCTTCGGTGTGTTCCCGCACCGCGTGGAGTATAAGAACCCGATCCTGCTGCGCGGCTTTGACGACGTGTTCATGGTGCCGCATTCCCGCCACACGACGGTCCGCCGCGAGGACATCGAGCGCGTGCCGGAGCTGAAGATCCTGGCCTCGTCGGAGCAGGCGGGCGTCTATGCGATCTTCACGGCGGGAGGGCGGCAGATCTTCCTGACGGGCCACGCGGAATACGACCCGGACACGCTGCGGCGCGAATATGAGCGCGACAAGGCTCTCGGCCTTCCCATTGCTGTGCCGGAGAATTATTTCCCCGGCAATGACGACACGAAGCCGCCCCTCGTCACCTGGCGCAGCCACGCCAACCTGCTGTTCTCGAACTGGCTGAACTACTTCGTCTATCAGACGACCCCGTATGATTTCACATTCTGACCAAAGCGCGCCGCAAAAACGGCGCGCTTTTTCGTTGCAAGCGCCAAAGATCGGTTTTTGCCGAAAAAAAGCTTTACAGCGGGGGAGTGCTGTGCTAGAATAACGCCCGAAAAAAGTTCTTTAAGAGCGGTACAGAGAGACCGACAAGGACGCGAATGAGAGACGCAGAGGGTCTGTGCACCCGTCTGCCGCTTTGCTGTGGATTCGTATGCCCTGTCGCTGTGCTGCGGCAGGGCATTTTTGCACCCTACGGGAGGAAAAACCATATGCAGACTGTTGATATTGCGGATGCAGCCGCGTTTGAGCGCACCCTGCGCCGTCTGGCGCATCAGATACTGGAGAACAACCCGGAGCCGGAGCAGGTTCTGCTCGTCGGCATCCTGCGGCGCGGCGTTCCGCTGGCCGAGGAGCTGGCCGGGCTCATGGAGCGCTTCGGCGGCATCCGGCCGCCGGTCGAGACGCTGGATATCACGCTGTACCGCGACGATCTGAGCGAGCTCGGCGATCTGCCGGAGGTCCGGCCGACGCAGTTCTCCACGCCGGTTGCCGGAAAGACCGTCATCCTTGTGGACGACGTCATCTACACCGGCCGCACGGCGCGCGCCGCGATGGAGGCCGTCATCCGCCTCGGCCGTCCGGCACGCATCCGGCTGGCCGTAATGGTCGACCGCGGGCACCGCGAGTTGCCCATCGACCCGGAGTACGTCGGCAAGAACGTGCCGACGGCGCGGGAGGAGCAGATCTGCGTGCTGACGCCGCAGTTCGACGGACAATGGGGCATTCACCTGCGCAAGCAGGCCTGAATACAAAACCACATCAGCAAAACCCAAAATACAGAACGGGGGAACCAATCATGAACATGATCTTCGGAGTCAAGGACCGGCCAAAATTCGGCCAGACGATCCTCTTCGCCATCCAGCAGCTGCTGGCCATCATGGCGGCGACGCTCGTCGTTCCGGTCATCACCAACGGCGCGACCGGCAGCACGCTCAGCCCCGCCGCGGCGCTCTTCGGCGCAGGCGTCGGCACGCTCGTCTACCTGCTCTTTACGAAATTCCGCAGCCCGGTCTTCCTTGGCAGCTCGTTTGCCTTCCTCGGCAGCATGGCTGCAGCCTTCGCAGGCGGCGTTTCCATGACGCTCGGCTATGCGGGCCTTATTCTCGGCGCGGTGTTTGCCGGCTTTGTGTATGTCATCATTGCGGCGGCCGTGAAGGTCGCGGGCGTCAAGTGGCTCGACCGCCTCATGCCGGTCGTCGTCATCGGCCCGACGGTTTCCATCATCGGCCTTTCGCTGGCGGGCAACGCCGTCTCCGACCTCATCAAGGGCAGCGTGGTGAACGCCGAGGGCGCTGCGGTCGCTTCTCCGCTCATCACCGTTCTGTGCGGCCTTGCGGCCCTGCTCGTGACCATGCTCTGCGCGACCTACGGCAAGAAAATGGTCCGCCTCATCCCGTTCATCCTTGGCATCCTCGCGGGCTACGCCGTTGCGGCGGTGTTCACCCTCATCGGCAACGCCACGGCCACGGACGCGCTGAAGGTGCTCGACTTCTCGAAGCTCTCCGTGCTGTGGGAGAACGGCGTCACGCTGAAGACGTTCGTGAACTATGAGCTTGTGACGAAGGACTTCGTCTTCCTCAAGGCTGCCAAGGGCTTTGCCGAGCTGAACTGGGGCTATGTCGGCGCCATCGCCGTGGCCTATGTGCCGGTCGCGTTCGTCGTCTTCGCCGAGCACATTGCAGACCACAAGAACATCTCCTCCATCATCGGCAAGGACCTTCTGAAGGATCCCGGTCTCTCCCGCACCCTGCTGGGCGACGGCGTCGGCTCCATGGCGGGCGCTCTCCTCGGCGGCTGCCCGAACACGACCTACGGCGAATCCGTTGCCTGTGTTGCCATCACGCGCAACGCCTCCGTTGTGACGATCCTGGCAACGGCCATCCTCGCCATGCTCGTCAGCTTCTTCTCCCCGTTCGTCGCCTTCGTCAACTCCATCCCCGGCTGCGTTATGGGCGGCGTGTGCATCGCCCTGTACGGCTTCATCGCGGTCTCCGGCCTGAAGATGATCCAGCAGGTCGATCTCGGCAAGGACAACAACCTCTTCGTCGTCAGCACGATCCTCGTGACCGGCATCGGCGGCCTGTCCCTGACGTTCGGCAAGATTACGATCACGCCGGTCGCCGTCGCACTCATCCTCGGTATTCTCGCAAATCAGATCCTCAAGGGCCGCAGCGCGAACCGCGACTGAGACCGAGTCTCATACCTTATATAATATATACAGCCGCGCGGTGCCCAAGTCACCGCGCGGCGGCTTTTTTCAAAATAGGGCTTGACAAATGCGGAAAAACAAAGTATAATACACAAGCAAATTGGATATGCGAGTGTGCTGGAATAGGTAGACAGGCACGTTTGAGGGGCGTGTGACAACCGTCGTGTGCGTTCAAGTCGCATCACTCGCACCACGCCGGAGCAGATTCTGCTCCGGCGTTTTGCATTTTCCGGAGCGACTCCCGCGATCGCTCCGTTTTTTGATTTCCGGGGAGGGAAGACAGCTTGGCAGATCCTGCAAATGAATGCTTCGCCCTGCGGCGGGAGGACGGTTCCCTGACGGGCGAGATCAAGCCGCGCGCGCTCGTGCACCGCGACGGCGACCTGCACGGCGCGAGCCACGTATTTCTGGCGCGGCTGCGCGGCGGAAGGGCCGAATTGCTGCTGCAGAAGCGCAGCGCACAGAAGGACTCGTTCCCGGGTCTGTATGATATTTCGGCGGCCGGGCATCTTGACCCCGGCGAGGACTTTGCGGCGGCGGCCCGCCGTGAGCTGGCCGAGGAGCTGGGCGTGACGGGGGAGGAGCCGGAATTCCTGTTTGCCCAGCGCAACGAATATCACGGAGCCTTCCATGGAAAGCCGTTCCATGACAATGAGATCGCATGGGTCTATCTCCTCGTCCTCGACCGGCCGGAGGAAGCCTTCACGCCGGAGGCCTGTGAGGTCGAATCCGTGCACTGGTTTTCCGTGCGGGAGATCCTGCGCGCCATGCGGGAAAACGACCCGCGCTTCTGCCTGCGCGAGGCGGAGTTCTGCCGTCTGCTGCCGTATCTGGCACAAAAGTTCGGCATTCCGGTTGACAAGCTCTGAAGCGGAAGGTACAATAAAAGTTAACCGTCTCTGATTTTCAAACACGCTGGAGGAACGCTATGAAGCTTCTTGACCTGCTCATCACTGCCATCGCGCTGTCCATGGATGCGTTTGCCGTCTCGATCGGCAAAGGCCTCTCTGTCAAGCGACTCAAGGCTTCGCATTGCCTGATCACCGGCGCGTATTTCGGCGGGTTTCAGGCCCTTATGCCGCTGCTCGGCTTCCTGCTGGCCAGCTCGTTCGCCTCGTACATCCAGAAATTTGACCACTGGATCGCCTGCGTGCTGCTCGTGCTCATCGGCGCGAACATGCTGCGTGAGGCCTTCTCAAAGGAAGAGGAGCAAGGGAACGATTCGTTTTCCTTCCGCGTGATGCTGCCGCTGGCCATTGCTACGAGTATCGATGCGCTGGCCACGGGCGTGACGTTCGCCATGATGGGCGTCAATATCTGGATCGCCATTGCCATTACGGGCCTGACGACGTTCGTGTTCTCCGTGGCGGGCGTCAAGATCGGCAACCTGTTCGGCAGCCGCTATCAGTCCAAGGCGGAGCTGGTCGGCGGCCTGATCCTGATCGCCATGGGTTTCAAGATCCTTGTTGAGCACCTGCTCGGCAAGGCCTGAGGGAACCGTCATGGAGCTTTGGGATATCTATGACCGCCAGCGGCGGACGACCGGGCGCTTTCATGTGCGCGGCACGCCGATGGGGCGGGGGGAATATCATCTGACGGCGTTCGTCTGGGTGTTCAACCGGCAGCGGGAGCTGCTGCTGACCCGCCGCGCACCGGAGAAGGAGCATTATGCCAATTGCTGGGCCGCCACGGGCGGCGCGGCCCTCGTCGGCGAGACGAGCCTGCAGACCGTGCGGCGCGAGCTGCGCGAGGAAACGGGCATTGAGGCCGATGAGGCGGATTTCCATCTGGTGCGGAGCTTTCGCGAGCACTCCACCTTCAGTGATGTCTATTTCCTCTTCCATGATATCCCGCTTTCCGCGCTGCATCTGCAGCCCGGCGAGACCACGGAGGCCCGCTGGGTGTCCAAGGCCGGTCTGGAGGCTCTGGTTGCCTCCGGCGAGGTCGCTCAGCCGGATGTCCGCCGCCTGCGCCAGCTGCGGGACGAATTCCGAAAAATTTGGAATGCCTGAGACCGATGGGCCTCAGGCATTTTTTTCAGTGCGCTTTTGGGGCACTTGCATCTGGTACAATGTGCCGTTCAAGTGGGAAAACCAATTGCGTCTGTAGCGGCGCTCACTGCGCAGCCGTTGGCGGCTTTGCCGCCTTACGGATGCGGCGTGCCCCTTGCGGGTAGTGAGCGCCTTGTACGGAAACATTCAACGGCAGGAGAGCGCTGGTGCACCACGGCATTCCCCTGACGTGTCATTCCGAGGAGCGAAGCGACGTGGGAATCTCGCAGTACCCGGTCGGATAACAGGGTACTCCCGGCGAAAACGTAACCAGTTGCGTGAGATTGCCACGTCGGCCTGCGGCCTCCTCGCAATGACAAATCTGGGAGTCTGCGCGGCCGACGGGAGTACGCAAAAATTTATGAGTGCCATAGGCGCTCAGGGAGCGCCGTTTGTTGAACGACAGTCATAAAAATCCCCGAGGCCGGGCGGTCTCGGGGATCCTTTTTTGCGTTTGAACTCAAATGGCATACTGGCTCGTATAGAGCTGGTAATAGAAGCCGCGGCGGGCCAGCAGCTCCGTGTGCGTGCCCTGCTCGACGATATGGCCGTGGTCGAGCACAAGGATGAGGTCGGAGTCGACGATGGTGGACAGGCGATGGGCGATAACAAAGCAGGTGCGGCCCTTCATCAGGCGGTCCATGGCCTTCTGCAGCAAAATTTCCGTGCGTGTGTCGACGTTGGACGTCGCCTCGTCCAGAATGAGCAGGCGGCGGTTTGCCAGCATGGCGCGGGCAATGGTCAGCAGCTGCTTCTGACCGCCGGAGAGGTTCGTCATGTCGTCGCCGACAACGGTGTCATAGCCCTGCGGCAGCGTGCGGATGAAGTGGTCACAGTACGCGCGGTCGCAGGCCTCGACGATCTGCTCGCGCGTGGCCCCCGGCGTGCCGTAGGAGACGTTTTCCGCAATCGTTCCGCGGAACAGCCAGGTGTCCTGCAGCACCATGGCGAACTGGCTGCGGACCGCCTCGCGCGACAGCGAGGCGCAGTCGGTGCCGTCGAGCAGGATGTGCCCGGCATTCAGGTCATAGAAGCGCATGAGCAGATTGACGATCGTCGTCTTGCCTGCGCCGGTCGGGCCGACGATGGCGACGTTCTGGCCGGGGCGGACGGCAAGGTTCAGGTCTTCAATGAGCGGCACGGCCGGATCATAGGAGAACGAGACATGCTCAAAGCGGACGTCGCCCTTCGCGGGGGCGGGGAGCGCGCCGTCCGCCTGCGGCTCCTCCGGCAGGTCGAGCAGCTTGAACACGCGGCGGGCGGCCGCCTTGGCGTGCTGCAGGTCGCCGAGGCCGCCTGCGATCTGCTCCAGCGGGCCGGAGAACTGCTTGGCATACAGCAGGATCGTCACGACGATGCCGACGGACACGCTCTCATTGCGGACGATGAGCCAGCCGCCGAACAGGCAGATGGCGATGTAGGCCAGCGCATTCGTGAAGGCGATGAGCGGCCGGACGATGGACGAGGTGAAATTGGCCCGTGTCTCGGCCTTGCGGCGGCGCTCGTTCAGCTCGGCATGGCGCTGCTCTGTATAATCCTCAAGGTTATAGGCCTTCGTTGTGGCAAAGTTCGTAAAGGCCTCCTCCGTCACGGCGTTGAGGTTGCCGGACTCCGTGAACATGCTGTAGAAGTGCTTTTCACTGCGGGAGGACAGGAGCGTCGACAGCAGGATGGAGGCCGGGGTGAGCACAAGGACGATGGCAGCCAGCCGCCAGTCTTCCAGCAGCATCATGACGGCGATGGCAAGGATCATGAAAAAGCCGGTCATGAGCGTGTCGATGATCTGGTGAACGTAGTTTCCCATGGTGGACACGTCGTCCATCATGCGCGAGAGAATGTCGCCGACGGGCGTCTGATCCACATAGCTCACGGGCAGGCGGCGGATTTTATCCGAGATGCGGATGCGCAGCTCACAGGTGAAGTAGCGGCTGACGACCCGGTTGAGCAGCTGCATCTTGACATAGCTGAACAGGCTATAGCCGAGGTAGACCAGCGCGAGCCAGCCCATGGGGCGCAGGAGACCGGCCAGCAAGTCGCTGCGGTCGGAGCCGTCCCACCAGGCATACAGCCGGTCGATGAGGCCGCCGAGCAGCTTCGGGCCGAGCACGCCGCAGACGATCACGCCGATGCACAGCAGCGCGGCGAGCAGGAGCCACTTCCAGATCGGGCGGGCCTCCCAGAGCAGGCGGCGGATGATATGTTCCTTTTTCGGCTGCTTCACTGGAGGTCACCTCCCGTCTGCGAGGCATAGATCTCACGGTAGATACGGCAGCGCGCCAGCAGCTCGTTGTGCGTGCCGCTGTCGACGAGGCAGCCGCCGTCCATGACGAAGATGCAGTCTGCGCTCATGGCGGAGGTGATGCGCTGCGTCACGACGATCTGCGTGCGCCCGGCGATGCGCCGGTTCAGGGCCGTGCGCAGGTTTTTCTCCGTCAGGAAGTCCAGCGCGGAGAAGCTGTCATCAAAGATGTAGATGGGCGCGTCCTTGATGATGGCACGCGCGATGGCAAGGCGCTGCTTCTGGCCACCGGAGAGGTTTTTGCCCGCCTGCCGGATCTCGTAGGACAGGCCGCCCTCGCACGAGGCGATGAAGTCCGAAAGCTGGGCGATGCGTGCAGCCTCCGTGACGGCGGCATCATCCGCATCGGGGTCGCCCATGCGGATGTTCTCGCCGATGGTGCCGGAGTAGATGGCCGCGCCCTGCAGGACGCTGCTGATGCCGCGGCGCAGGGTGTGCTTGCTGAGCCCGGCGGCATCGCGCCCGTCAAAGAGGATACGCCCCTGCGTCGGCGCGCGGAAGCCGAGCAGCAGGTGCATCAGCGTGCTCTTGCCACTGCCGGTGCCGCCGATGACGGAGATGCGCTGCCCCGGCAGAATGTGCAGGGAGACGTGGCTGATGGCGTCCGCGGAGCCGCCGTAGGAGAAGCTGACATCCTGCAGCTCGATCTCGCCGTGCAGCTCAGCCGTTTCGCCGGCCATGGGATCGCCCATGCCCTCCGCGCCGAGCACCTGGTGGATGCGCCCGGCGGCGACCTGTGCGCGCGGATACATGATGATGGCGAACGAGGCCATGATAACGCCGTTCATGACCATGGTGACATACTGGATGATGGCGAAAATGTCGCCCGCGCTCACGCCGCTGACGCCGTGGACCATGCGCCAGCCGCCGAGATAGATGATGAGCAGGGCGGAGATGTTCAGAAACAGCGTGGCAAGCGGCGTGAGCAGGCCCATGGACACGTTGGCGCGGATGATGTTCTCCGCCATGATATGCGTGGCGTCCGCAATGCGGCCGTGCTCGCGCTTTTCCGTGTTGAACGCGCGGATGACGCGGATGCCGCGCAGGCGCTCACGCAGCAGGGCGTTCTGCACGTCGATGTAGTCGTCGGACTTGCCCCACAGCGGCAGCACGCGTTTGCCCAGCAGCACGACGATGAGCGTCAGCAGCGGGACAAAGGCCAGCAGCACGAGCGAGAGCACGACGTCCTTGCGCATGGCCAGCACCACGCCGCCGAGGAACAGCATCGGGATCGTTGCGACCGTGCCGGAGAGCATGGAGGCGACCCACGACACGGTGTCGACATCGTGCGTGGCGCGCGTGACGAGCGCGGCCGTGCCGAGTGAGCCGAACTCTTCAAATGAGAGCGTGTTGACCTTGCGGAACACGTCCGCGCGCAGATCGGCACAGAAGCAGGCGACGACCTCGGTCGACAGCCGCGTTCCGCCGAGGATGCTGGCGAGGCTGACGGCGGCGATGGCCAGCATCTGCAGGCAGCGCACGGCGATTGCCGGGAAATCGCGCGCGGCGATGCCGCCGTTCAGAATGGCGGACATCCACGTCGGCAGCAGCAGATCGCACAGCGTCGACAGAGCAATGAGCACCGTCGCGGCGAGCAGCTTCCCGAGATATGGCTTCAGATATCGTAAAATTTGCTTCATAAAACTCCTTTCCTGCCGATGCTACAGCCGGGCAGCGCCGAAATAATTGGCGCCGCACAGCTGCGCAAAGCAGTGATTGACCTCGTCGTCCGTAAAGCAGGCGTTGAATTTTGCCGAAACGGCCAGCGCCTCGGCGGACAGCGCGAGCTTTCCAAGCCCGGCCAGCCGGTCAAAGCCGTCCGAGACCTGCCCGCGGCGGCAGAGCTCCTGCACGGCGGAAATGCCGCCGTACTGCTCCACGGCCCGGCGCAGCCGCGGCTGGCGGACGCCCGCCTCCTGCTCGGCGGCGTCTATGGCGCGCAGAAGCGCCTGCGTGAATGCATCCTGTTTCTCCATTTTTCCGCTCCTCCCTCTTCCTTAAAATCATATCGTATCATAGATCCGAAGAATTGCAAGGTTTCTGCAAAAAAAGATATACTTTTTCCACAAAGTTCCGTATAATAAACAGATAACGGCATGGCCTGAAAGGAGAGCGATGGATTTGACGCAATTGCTGCTGCGCCTGTTTGTCAAGGACTACCGGAACACGGAGGATCCCGCCGTGCGCACCCGCTACGGAAAGCTGGCCGGGATCGTCGGCATCGTGTGCAATGTGCTGCTGTCGGCGGGCAAGCTGCTGGCGGGCACGCTGTCCGGCGCGGTGTCCATTACGGCAGACGGCCTGAACAATCTCTCGGACGCCGCTTCCTCGCTCGTGACGCTGCTGGGCTTCCGCCTGGCGGAGCGGCCTGCGGATGAGGAGCATCCGTTCGGCCATGCGCGCATGGAGTATCTTTCCGGCTTGTTCGTCTCCGTGCTGATCCTGCTCGTCGGCGCGGAGCTGGCGCGCTCGTCCTTCGAAAAGATCCTGCATCCCGAGCCGGTGGCGTTTTCGGCTCTGAGCTTTGCCGTCCTCGGCGCTTCCATTCTTGTGAAGCTGTGGATGGCGCTGTTCTGCGGCGGACTGAGCCGACGCATCGGCTCGACCGCCCTGCGCGCCACGGCGCAGGACAGCCGTAATGATGTGATCACTACGGCGGCCGTGCTCATCGGCTGCGTGCTCGGCCATGTGCTACACTGGCAGGTGGACGGCTGGATCGGCCTGCTTGTGGCGCTGTTCATCCTCTGGTCCGGCTGGTCCGCGGCGAAGGATACCATCAGCCCGCTGCTTGGCGAGCCTGCGAGCGAGGAGCTGGTGCAGTCCATCTCCCGGCTCATCCTGTCGCATGAGAAGATCCTCGGCATCCATGACCTCATGGTGCACGATTACGGTCCCGGCCAGTGCTTCGCCAGCGTGCATGCCGAGATGGACAGCCGCGAGGACCCGCTGCTGTGCCACGACGTCCTCGACGATATCGAGCGCGACGCCCTGCGGGAGCTGCGGGTGCACCTTGTCATCCACTATGATCCCATCGTGACGGACGACGCTGAGCTCAACCACATGCGCACCTTTGTGCAGGAAACGATCCGCGCCATTGACCCGGAGCTGACGCTGCACGACTTCCGCATGGTGCGCGGCGCGCAGCACACGAACCTGATCTTCGACCTTGTCATCCCGTATTCCCTCGTCGGGAAGCAGGCAGAGCTCAAGCACCGCATTGACGCGCGCGTGCAGCAGGAGGATCGGAAATATTATACCGTCATCACCTTCGACGAGCCGGTGTGCAGGTCGTGATTTTTTACGGAAACTCTGAATCAATCATCTGCGGCGGATGCCGGATCTTTTTCGTCAATCCATCGGTATGAAAAACTTGAAATACACAAAGTATTCCTGCGTTTTCCATACCTCGACTTGCCAAAAAATCTCTCGCCATCCGCTCTTGCTGATTGAATCAGTGCTTCCTGTTTTAGCATGGAACCCGGCATATTTCAAGAAACCGGCGGTTGAATCGGTAAAACCGGCCGCCGGAATGT
>NZ_DBFZUT010000005.1:0-10094 GCF_048519415.1 Faecousia sp.
CGGGCGGAACCCCTCCCGTCAGATACCTACCCTGTGTAGTCCCTTGTAAACTGTACTTTTCCGAAATGTCAATGACAAAAATGAAAGACTTTTCAAAAACGGTGACGACTATGATATAGTAAAAAAGAATCAGACCATCGAACTATCGAAGAACCTAACCGAGCCAAAATTCCGGCAGGACCTTTTCGACCGGTTGCTTTCGGATTACCGGTCAGGAACGAAAATCATGCAGAAAGGATCTGTAGAATCATGAAACGGATTATTTTGTCCCTGCTGCTCACCCTGTCCCTGACGCTTTCCCTGCTTCCGGCGGTGAATGCGGCGGGCATCCCCGGCGAGGAAAAGTTGCCCGGCGAGGCGGGCTACGGCTTTACCTACGCATTCGTCTCACCAACGACCATTGAGATCACCGCCTATTACGGCTACGAGGCGGAGGTCACCGTCCCCTCGACCATCGACGGCTATACCGTCGTGGGCATCCAAAGCTTCCACAACGAGGAGGGCTACAGCAACCCCAATATCTTTGTCCGCAAGGTTGTCCTGCCCGAAACGGTGACGTACATCGCAGACGGTGCATTCTACGATGGCGACGACTGGTCAGCGAAGACCCACTTTGAGCTGCGCGAGATCGTCCTGCCGCAGAGCCTGAAAACCATCGGCAAAAATGCGTTTTACCACAACTACTACCTGCAAAAGATCGACATTCCCGCCGGCGTGACGGAGATTGGCGGAGGCGCGTTTGCCTCCTGCTCGAATCTCAACGAGATCACCATCCGCGGCGAGAACACCCTCCTGCATGGCGGCGCGTTCGGCGAGAAGAGCGGCTACAGCGTCGGCGCCTTTGCCGGAAAGCTCAGAGAGCTGCACCAGCAGTGGCTGTATGACGACAGCGCCTCGGACTTCTTCATCTGGCAGGGGCAGCTCTTGGACTACAGGGGCACGAGCAAGATGCCCGTCATCCCTGACACCGTGAAGGTCATCGGCGCGTCGGCGTTCTGGCGGTCGGACATCACCGGCGTGACCATTCCGTCGAGCGTCAAGCGGATCGGCGCGTCGGCGTTCTATGAGTGCGCCTCCCTGACCTCCGTGGAGATCCCCGGCAGCGTTGAGCGCATTGACAACAACGCCTTCTGCGACTGCACCGGCATGACCTCCGTCAAGCTGAACAAGGGGCTGAAGGTCATCGGCGAGGGCGGCTTCAACGACTGTGATGGGCTGACGCGCCTCGTCCTGCCCGAGGGGCTGACTACGCTGGAGGAGCGGGCGTTTTACGACTGCGAGAATATCGAGCGCTTCACCTTCCCCAAGTCGCTGACCGATATGGAAGACTCCAGCATCTACACCTCGAAGTGGTATGAGGGGCTTGCCGACGGCACGGAGCTGTACTGCGGCAGCGTGTTCCTCGGCTGCAAGGGGCAAAAATATCCCTCCAAGCTGACCGTCCGTCCCGGCACAAAAATGGTGCGCATCGAGCAGGACGATCTGGACGGCGTGAACGAGCTGATCCTGCCCGACGGGCTGGAATCGCTCAGTATCACGGAAGGCGGCGGCAGCATCACCAAGCTTACCGTTCCGGAGAGCGTCCATTACATCAATCTCCGCAAATTTGCCCATCTGACCGACCTCAAGCTGCCGACGACGGCGGTTCTGGAGGAGAGCTGCTTTTCCGGCTGTTACCAGATCAAGAATCTGACCATCCCGAAGGGCAATACGACGCTGAAGGGCCTTAGCGTCGGCAGGACGGCGCACGTGGTTCTGCCCGACGACGTGCTCGAGGTGCGCGGCCCGATCTCCAACGGCGACCCCTACAACAACAAGGACCGCAACTCCAACCTCAAGTCGATCGACCTGAAGAACGTCCGCATTCTGACGGGCGGCGCGCTCAGCGACTGCGTTGCGCTCGAAAGCGTGACGCTGCCGGATTCACTCATCACGCTTGGCGACGGTGTATTCAGCGGCTGTGCGCAGCTGCGCTCGATTAAGGGCGGCAAAAACGTCCGTCAGATCGGCGACGGCTGCTTCTCCGGCTGCGCCGCGCTGACCGACTTCGGCGAGCTGGAAAAGAACGTGACCCACGTCGGTTCTTGGGCCTTCCAGAACTGCGGCTGGTTCCACGATCAGCCAAACGGCGTGGTTTATTTCGGCAAGGCCGCCTATGCCTACAAGGGCTCGATGGCGGAGGGCACCGTCCTGAGCCTCAAGGACGGCACGGTTTCCGTCACCTATGAGTTCCTCGCGGGTCAGACAGAGCTGAACCCCACCTTCGACCAGCCGAATCTCGCGGGGCTGATCCTCCCGCAGAGCTGCAAATATGTGGATGACTACGCCTTCGCCGGTGCGAAGAATATGAAGTTCATCGACCTCGGCGGCGTGCAGTACATCGGCAGGGAGGCATTCAACAACAGCGCCTGCGAGAGCATCGTCCTGCCGGATTCCGTGCGCTTTGTCGGCAGCAACGCCTTCTCCGCGCCGAGCATCAAGGCAATCCATCTGAATGACGGCCTGCGCGTGCTGGACGAGGGCGCGTTCTTCACCTATGGCAAGGGCAAGGGCGTTACCATCCCTGCCAGCGTCGCCTACATTGGCCATCAGGCGTTCGGATATTGCCCGGTCGACCCGGACAACGAGTTCGCGGGGCTGACCAAGATTGACGGCTTCGTCATCCGCGGCGCGGCGGGGACGGCTGCGCAGACCTACGCCGTGGACAATGAATTCACCTTCGAAACGGGCGCCTGCACCGCCCATCAGCCCGTGACGGAAACGGTCGCGCCGACCTGCCGCACCGGCGGCTTTACGCGCACGGTCTGCGCCGTCTGCGGCGCCGTGACCGCGTCGGCAAATACCGCACCCATCGCGCATAAGCCCGTCGCCAACGACCCGATCGAGGCCACCTGCACCCGTCCGGGCTATACCGGCGGCACGCACTGCGCCTTCTGCGGCCTGACCCTGACCCAGCCGACGCAGACCCCCGCGCTGTGGCACGACGAGGTCGTTGCCACGGAGGAATACGAGTATTCTGCGTATTACGGCATGATCCGCCACTACTGCCGCCGCTGCGAGCTGAAGTGGTATGAGACCGACGGCGGCAGCGGGCACGTCCACGACTATACCTACCGCACCGACACCGTCTATCCGACCTGCATCAACGCGGGCTACACCGAGCACTTCTGCGCCTGCGGCGAGAGCTACCGTGATGGCTATATTCCTGCGCTGGGGCACGATTATGTCAATGGTGTCTGCTCACGCTGCGGGAACACCGAGGGCAGCTGTGACGGCGGCGCAAGCTGTCCCTCCAAGCCTTATCACGACGTGGACACCGGACGCTGGTACCACGAGGGCATCGACTATGCCATTGCGCACGGCCTGATGAACGGCGTCGGCAACGGCATGTTTGAGCCGGAGAGCAGCATGACGCGCGCCATGCTCGTCACGGTGCTCTGGCGCTACGCCGGAAGCCCGGCCGGATGGGAGAATCCCTTCACAGACGTGCCAAACGGAAGCTGGTTCACGCAGGCCGTGGCTTGGGCAGCCGAAAACGGCATCGTGAACGGCATCGGCAACCATAAATTTGAGCCGGACAGCAATATCACCCGGGAACAGATGGCGGCGATTCTGTTCCGCTATGCAGCGATGTCCGGATTTGATACCTCAGCGCGTGGAAATCTGGATCAGTATCCCGATCGGGGCGATGTCAGCGGCTATGCCGTGGAGCCTCTCTCCTGGGCAGTTGCCGAGGGTCTGATAAAGGGGACCGACAATGGGAATGGCATTCTCCTCGATCCGCAGGGCAATGCCACCCGCGCTCAGGTCGCAACGATCATCATGCGGTTTATTCGTACCGCAGCAGGCAAGTAAAAAGACTGCCATGAATCACGAGGCCAAAAACATCGACCTAAAGTCTTGCAGAAAAAGCGTAAAAGAAACGGTCCGAGCGTCCTTTCCTGTGCAATTCTTACCAGATAGAACGAAGCAGGTCCTCCCGATATGGGAAGGACCTGCTTCAGCTTGCTTCTAAAAGTCCCTTCAGGATTTTTCGCCAAGCGATATACCTATATTATATTTACAGGGAAAAATCCAGCTCGTCATATTCGGAAAAATCCTTTGGCTTGCGGCGCTTCGGCACGCG
Source organism: Faecousia sp. (assembly GCF_048519415.1). Lineage (NCBI taxonomy): Bacteria > Bacillati > Bacillota > Clostridia > Eubacteriales > Oscillospiraceae > Faecousia > Faecousia sp. The sequence continues at coordinate 4,127 of NZ_DBFZUT010000005.1, forward strand.
TTTGAGCGGATCGTATTTGAACTTCCGGCAGTGGTGGCAGGCAGCGACAAAGCCGCGCTTGGCGCAGAGATACGTTTCGTCGTCGAGCTTCCCGGCGTAGACACAGTAGGAGCAGAATCGGTCGATCTTTTTTCGGAACAGCATGCGGGCCACCTCCTTTTTTGCTATTATACCGCAGCGTGGCGCAAATTTCCAGCCCGAATTTTTCGCAGCAGGGGAGCCAGCAGTGCGCAAGCGGTCAACGCTCCGGCAGACAGCAGCGCGGCAGGAGACGGCGCAAAGCAGGCGAGGGCCAGCACGGCCGAGAGCAGGCCATGCAGCAGCTTTGCGGAAAAGTAACCGTGCGGACGAAGCCCCGCCGCCTGCCAGAGGCTCATGGCCTGAAAATGGACGCATAGTCCGCCCCAACCCATCAGAAGGGCGCAGGCGGCTTCTGCACCGGGGCCGGAGAGCAGCAGGATGCCGCTGGAAAGCTCGAGCGCGCCGCAGGCCAGCGCCTCGGCCAGCCGGTTTGGCAGCAGGGCCGTCAGCCCGGCGGCGCGCAGCACGGCGAGTATCGACGAAAAAAAGACGATGAGCCCGCTGACCTGCAGCAGGGCGGCGCAGCTTCCCTGCACGGCTTCCGGCAGCAGGGAAGACGGAACAGGCTTCTCCCGGCGCGCCGTCCGCAGGGCGGCCGGGGGAGCGGAGCCGGGCAGGAGAAGGCCCGTCAGCAGGGCGGAAAGCGCATGCAGGCCGTAGAGAATCAGCCCACGGCGCACGTCACCGAGCACGGTAGTTCCGATGAGTCCGGCAAAAAAGCCCGGCCCGGAATTGTTGCAGAAGCACAGGGCGCGCTCGGCCTCTGCCTTTGAAAGTGCACGGGCGCGGTACAGCTCCGTCACGGCGGCCGCCCCGGCGGGATAGCCGCCGAGCAGGCCGGTCAGCAGGGCCGGCAGGCACGCGGCGCGGACGCCGAACAGGGCACGGAACAGACGGTCCGCCCGCCGCCCCGGCGTGGGCAGCGGAAGGGCAGTCAGCATGCGGGAGACGACGAAAAACGGCAGCAGCGCGGGAATGACGCGCACTGCGCAGGCGCGAAGGCCCTGCAGCGCGCCGGACGCGGCGGCCTGCGGCGCGAGCAGAAGCCCGGCGGCCGCCAGAAGCAGCACAAGCAGCACAGAAGATCACCTCACCGGAATATATTGCCGGAGCCGGAAAGGAATGCGGAAAGCGAGCATAGAATGTCTCCGGGTGATCGAATGAAACGGGGAAAAAATCTGGCGCAGCGCCTGACGCTGCCGCAGGAGGTCGTGTCGCAGGGGCCGCTGGCCGAGCTGCACGGCAATACAAGCGTCTGCATCGAAAATCACGGAGGCATTCTGGAATACACGGACACCCGCGTCTGTATCGCGGTGCAGCGCGGTACGCTGACCGTCAGCGGCTGCGGGCTGCGCATTCTGCGCATGACGCAGCGGCGCGTGGAGATCGGCGGGACGATCCGCTGCGTAGAGGTGTCCTGAGATGAGCCGGCTGATCCGCTATCTGCGTGGTAACGTCCGCTTCCGCCTGACCGGCGCCGCGCCGGAGCAGTGTCTGAACGCCCTTGCGGCTGCGCGGCTGGAATTCTGGGACATCGAGCGCGAGGATGCGCTGCACCTGTCGCTCTGTGTTCCTGCGCGTGAGGCAGAGCGCCTGCAGGGGCTGGCGCTGCGCTGCCTGTGCACGGCGGAGATGACGGAGCGCTCCGGCCTGCGGGCGCAGTTCGGCGGTCTTCTGCGGCGGCCCGTCCTGCTGCTGGGGCTGCTGGCGGCGGCCGCGGCAACGTTCGTGCTGCAGGAATTCGTCTGGACGATCGAGGTCGAGGGAAATGACAGGCTCCCGGCCGGGCAGATCGTGCAGGCGCTTGAGGAGCTCGGCATCGCGCCGGGAACATGGGGGCCGTCCATCGATTCGCCCGAGACGCGCAACCGGATGCTGCTGCGCATGCCGGAGCTGGCGTGGCTCGCCGTGAACCGCTCCGGCGGGCGGGTGCAGGTGCTCGTGACGGAGCGGCAGCAGCCGCCGGACACGCGCGCTCCCTACGCCGTGGCCAATGTGGTGGCCGCGCGGGACGGCGTGCTCACGGAGGTCTCCGTAACGGAGGGCATGCGGCTGTGCGCCGTCGGCGATACCGTCCGGCAGGGGCAGCTGCTCGTCTCCGGATATGAGGACTACGGCCTGTTCATCCGCCCGGTGTGCGCCTCGGCCGAGATCTATGCCAGGACGTGGCATACTGGGACCGTCGTCACGCCCGCTGAGCGGCTGGAAAAGCGCTATACCGGCCGGGAGTGGAAGCAGGTCACGCTCATCGTCGGGAAAAAAAGAATAAAATTATGGGGAAACAGTAGCATTTCCCAGCAGGATTGTGATAAAATGATCGTGGAAAAGGCTGTCCGGACCTCCGGCTATGCGTATCCGCTGCGGCTGGAGACGGCGATCCTGCGGGAATATGTGCTGGAGCCTGTCCCCGCGACGCAGGCACAGACGGAAAAGCTGCTGCAGGAGGCGTGGCGGCGCGCCGTGCAGGCGCAGATGCTCGCGGGCAGGATCGATGCCACACAGGAGAGCCTGCTGATGCAGGGCGGCCTGTGCATCCTGCAGGCGCAGAGCGACTGCACGGAGCTGATTTCCCGCACGCTGCCGCTGGAGGCGGCGGACTGACAAAGGAGAATCCCCATGAGCGAACGAATCATCAATGCCGAACGCATCGAGCAGATCATCAATGTGTTCGGCTCGTTTGACGAAAACATCAAGCGCATCGAGCAGACCTACGGCGTGAAGATCACGAACCGCGGCACGGAGCTGAAGATCTCGGGCGAGGACGAGGCGGCGGACCGCGCAGGCCGCGCCATCGAGGGCCTGCTCCTGCTGGCCGCAAAGGGCGAGACGATCGACGAGCAGAAGGTGCGCTATCTGATTGACCTTGTTTCCAGCGGGAACGAGGACAAGATCGGTGAAATGGCGAAGGACGTTGTCTGTATCACGGCCAAGGGCCGTCCTGTCAAGGCAAAGACCCTTGGACAGCAGCGCTATATGAAGGCCATTTCGAAAAATACCATCACGATCGGCGTCGGTCCGGCCGGTACCGGCAAGACATACCTCGCCGTGGCGGCGGCCGTGGCGGCCTTCCGCGAGAAGGCGGTCAACCGCATCATTCTGACGCGCCCCGCCGTAGAGGCGGGCGAACGGCTCGGGTTCCTGCCCGGCGACCTGCAGAACAAGGTCGATCCGTATCTCCGTCCGCTGTATGACGCGCTTTACGATATGCTCGGCGCGGAGACGTATCAGAAATATCTCGAGCGCGGCAACATCGAGGTCGCGCCGCTGGCCTATATGCGCGGCCGCACGCTCGACGACAGCTTCATCATCCTCGACGAGGCGCAGAACACGACGCGCGAGCAGATGAAAATGTTCCTGACGCGACTGGGCTTCGGCTCGAAGATCGTCATCACCGGCGACATTACGCAGATCGATCTGCCCTCCGACAAGGTCAGTGGTCTGAAGGACGCCGTGCGCATTCTGGACAACGTACCGGATATCGCCATCTGCCGCCTGACGGCCAGCGACGTCGTGCGCCACGCCCTGGTGCAGCGCATCATCGCGGCCTATGAGACGGCGGAGCACAGTGCGAAGAGCGGCCTGCCGGGGCAGAAAAAAGTATACAGGAGAAAGCCATGAAGCATCAGATCATTGTGCGCTATTCCAACCGCGCAGACCGCAGCCTGCCGCTGACGCTGCACCTGCGCAAGTGCATCGCCGCTGCGCTGGAGGCCGAGCATGTGAACGTTCCCTGCGAGATCAACGTGCTCGTCACGGATGACGCGGGCATCCGCGCCATCAACCGCGCCATGCGGAACATTGACCGCGAGACAGATGTGCTGTCTTTTCCGATGTTCCAGTTCACGCCGGGGCAGTTCCCGGAGGACGTGCAGGAGGACATCGATCCGCAGACCGGTCTGCTGCCGCTGGGCGATATGGCTATCTCGCTCGAGCGTGCGCGGGATCAGGCCAAGCGCTTCGGCAATTCGCTCCGCCGCGAGACGGGCTATCTGACGATCCACTCCATCCTGCACCTGCTGGGCTATGACCACATGGACGAGGGCGAAATGAAGCGCCAGATGCGCACGCGCGAGGAGATCATCGCCGGGCAGCTCGGTCTGCAGCGATGAGCGTCGAATTCCGCCGCGCCAGCCCGGAGGACGCGCGCCTGCTGGCCGAAACGCGCCGCCGCGCGTGGGATACGACCTACCGCGGCATCTATCCCGATGCCATGATCGACGAATATGACCTCGAGGCCCATACGGCGCGCGACGCTGCCCGCATCGCCGACCCGGCGAATGCGGTGTTCCTTGCCATGGACGGGGCGGAATGCGTGGGCTATTTTACATACGGACCGTACACCTACGGACGCTATAAGGACTTTGCACTCTGCCTCAACTCGCTGTATTTTCTGCCGGGCTACCGGCGGATGGGTCTCGGCAGGCGCGCCTTTGCGCAGCTGACCGAATTCTGCCGCGAGCGCGGCATTCAGAAGTTTTTCTGCGGCTGCAACTGCCACAATCTGCCCGCGCAGGCATTTTACCGCGCCATGGGCGGCGTGGTCGGCGCAGTGCACGGCGGCCATGCGGACCGGACCGAGGATCAAATGTATTTTGAATTTCAGACTGTCAAAAAACCTGCCCAGCCGAAGGTTTCGGAGGGAAGGATCGTGTGAAAGGAAACCGTCAGGGTGTCCTTTCGCGTTCCATCACCCGCCGCAGCGGCAGAATTGCAAAATCATGCTACAAAATTTGATTTTGCAATTCTGAAAGCAGCTTGGCGGAAATGTCCGAAAGGACATTTTTACAAGCTGATTTTGAATTTACCATAGGAGAAAAACCATGAGCCAGAAATCTGCCATGATCACGATCGTGGGGCGGCCGAACGTCGGTAAATCGACGCTCATCAACCACCTCGTTGGCGAAAAGATCGCCATTGTTTCCCATAAGCCGCAGACGACGCGCAACCGCATCTGCGGCATCGTCACGCATGATGACACGCAGCTCGTGTTCGTCGACACGCCGGGCTTCCATAAGCCGCGCACGCGCCTCGGCGACTATATGAACAATGTCGTGCACGACTCCGTCACCGACGTGGATGCCGCGCTGCTGCTCGTCGAGCCCATCGCGCACATCGGCCCGCAGGAGGAAGAGCTGCTCGGCCAGCTCCGCGCCGCGCATGCGCCGGTCATCCTTGTTATCAACAAGATCGACACGGTCGAGAAGGAGAATCTGCTTGCCGTCATCGCGGCCTATGCCGCAAAGTTCGAGTTTGATGCCGTCGTTCCGGTGTCCGCGAAGTTCGGCGACGGTATCCCTGACCTGCTGCGGGAGTGCGCCCGCCACGCGGCCGACAGCCCGTTCCTGTTCCCGGATGATATGACGACGGACCAGCCGGAGCGGCAGGTCATGGCGGAGATCATCCGCGAAAAGCTGCTGTGGAATCTCGAGCGTGAAATTCCGCACGGCACGGCCGTTGAGATCACGAAATTTTCGGAGCGCGACAGCGGCGTCATTGACATCGACGCGACGATCTACTGCGAGAAGGCCAGCCACAAGGGCATCATCATCGGCAAGAACGGCTCCATGCTGAAAAAGATCAGCACGGAGGCGCGCGAGGACTGCGAGCGCTTTATGGGCACGAAGGTCTTTTTGCAGACGTGGGTCAAGGTCAAGGAGAACTGGCGCGACAGTCAGACCATGATCCGCAACTTCGGCTACGAATAATTGCGTGAAGCAGGCTTATCCTAAGGATAGCCCGTTTGCAAAACGGAGCACCGATGACAGGAGGCCTGCTGCATGACGAGAGAACAGCTTTGGAGCATATTTTGGGAGACGGGCGCACCGGAGGCGTGGCTGCTGTATCGGCAGGAGCCGGCGCGCGGCGAGGCCTCGGCGGGGCGGTGAGC
>NZ_DBFZUT010000006.1:0-21377 GCF_048519415.1 Faecousia sp.
CTCCTGCTCGGTAGAGGTGAGCTGGGTCACGGCGATGAGCAGCGGCCGAGTACCGTCGGGGCGCGTCAGACCCTCCAGCGCGGCGGTCATCATGGCGGCGGTACCGGCGGCGTGGAGGTTCACGATGTCCACATCCAGCGCGGACAATGCCGCCATGGCCTTTTTCACGGTGTTGGGAATGTCATGCAGCTTCAGATCCAGGAAGATCTTGTGGCCCCGGGCCCGGATCTCCCGCACGATGGAGGGGCCTTCGGCGTAAAACAGCTCCATGCCGATCTTCACAAAGGGCTTTTCCTCGGTGAAACGGTCTAAAAAGGCCAGTGTCTTTTCCTTGCTGTCGAAGTCCAGCGCAACGATAACGTCCTTACCCATGATGTGCTCCTCCTATGATCTCCGTCAGATTTTCCATGCCGTATCGTTCCATCACGGCAGGCAGATTTTCAATGATGGTCTTGCAGGCATACGGCTCCACAAGGTTCGCCGCGCCCACGCCGATGGCAGTGGCGCCCGCCAGCATCAGCTCGATAACGTCCTCCGCCGTGGTGACGCCGCCCATACCCACGATGGGGATGGAAACGGCCTCGTAGACCTGATACACCATCCGCACCGCCAGCGGGAGCATTCCCGGGCCGGACATACCGCCAGTGGTGTTGGCCAGCAGCGGACGGCGGCGTTTCAGGTCGATGCGCATTCCCGGCAGGGTGTTGATCAGGCTCACGCCGTCAGCCCCCGCGTCCTCGCAGGCTCTGGCGACGGCGGCAATATCAGCCGCCGTGGGGGACAGCTTTAAAATGATGGGCTTTTTCGTCACTGCCCGGACCGCCTTCGTCACCTCGGCAGCGGACTTGGGGTCCGCGCCGAAGGCCGCGCCGCCGCCGTGGACGTTGGGGCAGGAGATATTGACCTCCAGCCAGCCCACCTGCTCCTGCGCGTCTAACTTCTCGCAGACCTCGGCGTATTCCGCCGCGGAAAAGCCGCTGACATTCGCCATCACCGGCTTGTGAAATACCTGCTTGAGCTTTGGCAATTCCGTTGCGATCACCGCGTCCACGCCGGGGTTTTGCAGACCCACCGCGTTCAGCAGGCCGCCGGCGTACTCCGCGATGCGGGGCGTGGGGTTGCCGAAGCGGGGCTCCCGGGTCGTACCCTTGAAGGAGAAGGTACCCAGCATATTGATGTCGTACAGCTCCGCGAACTCATAGCCAAAGCCGAAGGTGCCGCTGGCGGGGATGATGGGGTTGTCCATCTCAATGCCGCAGAGGGTCACTTTTGTGTTCACCATACGATCTCCTCCTTTTCCAGCACGGGGCCATCCTTACAGATGCGCTTATTGCCGTATTTCGTCTCGCAGGAGCAGCCCATGCAGGCCCCGAAACCGCAGCCCATCCGCTCCTCAAAGCTGAACTGGCCGGAGGTCTTGCAATCAGCGTACACCGCCTTGAGCATCGGCTCCGGGCCGCAGGTGTAGAGATAGGTATAGTCGGACACGGCGGCCATGCCGTCGGTCACAAGGCCCTTGAGACCGACGCTGCCATCGGCGGTGGCGATGACGACCTCCGCACCCAGCGCCCGAAATTCCTCCGCTAAAAAAATCTCGGATTTTCGGTTAAAGCCCAGCACGGCGGTGACGCGCTTACCTTGTGCGGTCAGCCGCCTGGCAAGGCCATACAGCGGCGGGATACCCACGCCGCCGCCCACCAGCAGGGGGTGTTCCCCACTGCGGGACAAGTCAAAGCCGTTGCCAAGGCCCGTCAGCACATCCAGTGCCGTGCCGACAGCCATGCCCGTCATGGCCTCGGTGCCATGGCCCAAAACCTTATAAATCAGGGTCACTTCCCCGTTCTCCCAATCGCACACGGAGATGGGGCGGCGAAGGAAAAAACCTGAGAGCTTCAAATTCACGAACTGCCCCGGTGCGGTGATGGCAGAGGTGTCCCCCGCCAGCCGCAGACGGTAGATGCCGTCTGCCAGCCGGGTATTTTCCAAAACAGTCAGCAGTGTCTCCTTCATTCGGCGTCCTCCCCCTCCAGCAAGGTCTTATCATACCAGACCGCCCGCCCCTCCATGGCTGTCAGCAGGCAGCGGCCCTGTACACTCCAGCCCGCAAAGGGCGTGGCCCGGCCCATGGACAGAAATTCAGCGGGGTCGATCGGATAGGTACGGTTCAAATCAAACACGGTAAAGCCGGTGGCCGGCGCAATGCCGAAGCGGCGGCAGGGCGCGTCATGGAGCAGTTCCATCAAGCGGGCAAAGGAAATGACGCCGGGCTTTACCAAATACGTATAGAGCAGCGGGAAGGCCGTTTCCAGTCCCACGATGCCCATGGCGCTTTTTTCCAGTCCCCCGCCCTTTTCCTCGGCGCTGTGAGGGGCGTGATCCGTGGCGATCATGTCGATGGTTCCGTCCGCCAAACCCTCCAACAGGGCTTCCCGATCCGCCTTGTCCCGGAGGGGCGGGTTCATTTTGAAACGGCCGTCCTCCTGCAAGCAGGAATCGTCCAGCAGCAGGTAGTGGGGGGCGGTCTCGCAGGTGACATTCAGGCCCTCGGCCTTGGCCTTGCGGATGAGTGCGACGCTCTCCTTGGTGGAGATGTGGCAGACGTGATAGCCGCAGCCTGTCTCCCGCACCAGTTCCAGATCCCGCTGGATGGGCCGCCACTCGCTCTCGGAGCAGATACCCCGATGTCCGTGGGCGCGGGCATAAGCGCCGTCGTGGATGTAGCCGCCCCGCAGCAGAGAATTGTCCTCGCAGTGGGCCACGATCAGCTTGCCGAGGCGCTTGGCCTCCAGCATGGCGCGGCGCATCATATCACGATCCTGAACGCCCTTTCCGTCGTCGGAGAAAGCCACCACATAGGGGGCCATGGCGTCCAAGTCCGCCAGTTCCCCGCCCTGCTCACCTTTCGTGATGGCCCCGTAGGGCAGAACGCGGATCACGGCGTCTTTTTCAATGGCGTCCAGCTCCATTTGCAGCGTCTCCATGCTGTCCGGCACAGGGTTCAGATTCGGCATGGCGCCCACGGCGGTATAGCCGCCGTGGGCCGCCGCTAAAGAGCCGGTGCGGATGGTCTCCTTATAAGAAAAACCCGGCTCCCGAAGATGCACATGCACATCAACGAAACCGGGTAATATGGCAAAGGAAGAAACATTCAGGGACGAAGGAAAAACAATATCCTTGCAAAAAACACGATCCCCAAAGGAAACGGAAACATCACCGCCGCTGAAAGCACCTCGGTGGAACACCTGCGCACCCTTCAAAACCACGGTCACGACGATCGCCTCTCTTTCCTCAAGTTTTTGATAGAATACCACGCGAAGATCGCCTTGTCAAGACAAAAAAATGGTTTTTCGACGATAAGTTTTCTCAAGACGCGATATAAGCGTATCTTATGAATTGTCATAACGATACAAATATAGCTAAGATTTTCTATCTTCTTTCTCCTTTTTGCGGAATGGACGAAAAGCAGGGCGTATGGTACACTGAATTCAAGTTGAGCCCCTTGTAACTGACGGAATGTGGGCTACCACGGGGAGCAGGGAGCATCGCTCTGAGGCGGCGCGTTTCAGAGGCCGACCGTCCGGGCACTCCAACTGCAAAGGGCAGCGGAGCGCCTATTTTTATGTTTGAGGGAGGGAACGCAAATGAGGAAGGTTGCGATCGTTATGGGCAGCAAGAGTGATCTGCCCGTCGCGGAGAAGGCCGTAGGCGTATTGCGAGACTACGGCGTCCAGATGGAAGTGCGCGTATTATCCGCTCACCGGTGTCCGAATGAAGCAAGGGAATTTGCCGCGTCGGCTCGGGAGGGCGGATTTTCTGTTATCCTCGCGTTCGCCGGCATGGCAGCGCATCTTGCCGGTGCGATGGCGGCAAACACCACGCTGCCGGTGATCGGCGTGCCGTGCAGCGGGACGAAGCTTGACGGCATGGACGCACTGCTCTCCACCGTGCAGATGCCGAGCGGCATCCCTGTGGCGACGGTGGCGGTGGACGGCGGGAAGAACGCCGCGCTGCTGGCGGTGCAGATCATGGCGGTCTCCGACGCGGAGCTCGCCCAAAAGCTGGACGAGGCGCGGACGCGGGAACGGGACGCCGTGCTGCGCGCGGACGAAGAGGTTCGGGCGCTTTATCAGTAAATAAGGAATACACTTCAAGAAATAAAAGGAGAGCTGAAAGCAATGAAACTCGTATATACCGGAAAGACCAAGGATGTATTCGCACTGGACAACGGCAACTACCTGCTCAGGTTCAAGGATGACTGCACGGGCAAGGACGGCGTGTTTGACCCCGGCGAGAACAGCGTGGGTCTGACCATCGAGGGCGTGGGCAATGTCAACCTGCGCATGACCAAGCACTTTTTTGAAAAGATCAACGCCGCCGGCATCCGCACGCACTATGTCTCCGCGGATCTGAAGGAGACCACGATGGAGGTCCTGCCCGCGAAAGTCTTCGGCCACGGGCTGGAGGTCATCTGCCGCCTCAAGGCGGTGGGGAGCTTCCGCCGCCGCTACGGTGAGTACATTGAAGAGGGCGCCGACCTGCCCGCCTATGTGGAGACGACCTTCAAAAATGACGCGCTGGGCGATCCGCTGGTGACGAAGGACGGCCTTGTGGCGCTGGGCGTGATGACCGAGCAGCAGTATGACGACATCAAGGCCATGACGCAGAAGATCACCGAGGTCGTCGCGGACGACCTGCGCGAAAAGGGCCTTGTCCTCTATGACATCAAGTTTGAGTACGGCTACGCGCCGGATGGCAGCGTGATGCTGATCGACGAGATCTCCTCCGGCAATATGCGCGTCTATCGGGACGGAAAGTACATCGACCCCATGACGCTCTCCGAACTGTTCTTTGCGTAATGGGGGGCTTTTTCGGCGCGGTCTCGGACCGCGATGTCGCGCTGGATGTCTTCTTCGGCACGGACTATCATTCTCACCTCGGCACGCGCCGCGGCGGAATGGTGCTCTTTGACAAGAAGGAGGGCTTCCAGCGCCAAATACACAACATTGAAAATACGCCCTTTCGGACGAAGTTTGAGCGGGACCTCGCGGACTTTCGCGGCCACGCGGGGCTCGGCTGCATCAGCGACAGCGACCCTCAGCCGCTGCTCGTGCGCTCCCATCTGGGCCTGTACGCCATCGTGACGGTCGGCATCATCAACAACACTGACGAGCTGGTGAAGACTTATCTCTCCGACAAGGGCCAGCAATTTCTGACGCTGAGCAGCGGCCGCGTGAATGTCACCGAGCTGACCGCCGCGCTCATCAATCAGGAAAACGACCTTGTCTCCGGCATCCTCCACGCGCAGGAGGTCATCGACGGCTCCATGACGATCCTGATTTTGACCGAGGAAGGAGAGCTGATCGCCGCGCGTGACAGCATGGGACGCCTCCCTGTGCTGATCGGACAGCGCGAGGACGGCTACTGCGTATCGTTCGAGTCCTTCGCCTATCATAAGCTCGACTATCAGGACGCCTATGAGCTGGGGCCGCGGGAGATCGTCCGGCTGAACGCCAAGGGCTTCCAAACACTCTCTCCCGCAGGGAAGCAGATGAAGATCTGCGCCTTTTTGTGGACCTATTACGGCTACCCGAACTCTAACTACGAGGGTGTGAATGTGGAGCTGATGCGCTACCGCAACGGCGCGATCATGGCGCGGGATGAGGCGGAGCGCGGCGGCGTGCCCGAGGTGGATTTCGTCGCCGGCGTGCCAGATTCCGGCGTGCCGCACGCCATGGGCTATGCCAACCACAGCGGCAAGCCCCTTGCGCGTCCCTTTGTGAAATACACCCCGACCTGGCCGCGCTCCTTCATGCCGGAGGATCAGCAGGTGCGCAGCAGAGTGGCGCGCATGAAGCAGATCCCCGTGCCGGAGCTGATCGAGGGAAAGAAGCTGCTGTTTGTGGATGACTCCATCGTGCGCGGCACGCAGCTGCGCGAGACCGTGGATTTTTTATACAGCACCGGCGCGGCGGAGGTCCATATGCGCTCGGCCTGCCCGCCCATCATGTACCCCTGCCGCTACCTGAACTTTTCGCGCGGCAACAGCGCCATGGACCTGCTCGCGCGCCGCATGGTGCAGGAGCTGGAGGGCAACGAGGGCCAAAAGCATCTGGAGGAATACGCCGACAGCCGCACCGAGCGCGGAAAATGCCTGCTGCACGAGATCTGCGCACAGTTCGGCTTTGATTCACTCTCCTATCAGTCCCTTGACGGGTTGCTGGAGGCGATCGGTATTGACAGGGACAAGGTCTGCACCTACTGCTGGACCGGAAAGGAATGACATTATGGGCATCTCTCACTCGGAAGCATACGCGGCCGCCGGCGTTGACATCGAGGCGGGCTATCAGGGCGTAAAAATGATGAACCGCTATGTACAGCGCACGCTCACAGCCGATGTGATCTCCGATCTCGGCGGCTTCGGCGGGCTTTTCTCGCTGGATCTGCACGGGCTTGAAAAGCCTGTGCTGGTCTCCGGCACGGACGGCGTGGGCACCAAACAGCGCATCGCGCAGCTCATGGATCGTCACAACACCGTCGGCATCGACTGCGTGGCGATGTGCGTCAACGACATTATCTGCTGCGGGGCGAAGCCGCTGTTCTTCCTCGACTACATCGCCATCGGCAAGAACATCCCGGAAAAGGTCGTGTCGCTGGTCTCGGGCGTATCCGAGGGTTGTGTGCGCGCGGGCTGCGCGCTCATCGGCGGCGAGACCGCTGAACACCCCGGCACGATGAAGCCGGACGACTATGACCTTGCGGGCTTTGCCGTGGGCGTCGTGGACCGTGACAAAATTCTGGACAAGAACAAAATGCAGCCGGGGGATGTGGTCATCGCGCTGCCCTCCAGCGGACTGCACTCCAACGGCTACTCGCTCGTGCGCAAGGTGTTCGATGTGGAGAACGCCGACCTCGGGCAGTATTACGGCGAGCTGGGCTGCGAGCTCGGCGAGGAGCTGCTGCGCCCGACGAAGATCTATGTCCGTCCTGTGTTAGCGGCCGTTGAGGCCGCCGATGTCCGCGGCATCAGCCACATCACTGGCGGCGGCTTTTATGAGAACATTCCGCGCTGCATTCCCGACGGCCTGTGCGCGAAGATCGAAAAGAAAGCGCTGCACATCCCGCCCATCTTCCCCCTGCTCGCGCGCATGGGCGGCATCTCGGAGCGCGATATGTTCAACACCTTCAACATGGGCACGGGCATGGTGCTCGTCGCTGCAAGAGACAGCGCCGATAAGGCGCTCGCCGCGCTGCATTCTCTCGGTCAGGAAGCGGGCGTCATCGGTGAGATCGTATCGGGCGAGGAAAAGGTGGCGCTATGCTGACACCCGCCCGCATCGCCGTGCTGGTCTCCGGCGGCGGCACGAATTTGCAGGCGCTGCTCGACGCGCAGCGCGACGGAAAAATGCCGCACGGCGAGATCGTGCTGGTCGTTTCTTCCCGCGCGGGGGCCTATGCGCTCACGCGGGCGGAAAACGCGGGTGTTGCGGCACGCGTGCTCTCGCCCGCCTGCGGGCAGAAGCCGTTTGAAAACGAGCTTTCCGCACTGCTGCGCGAGCAGGAGATCGACCTCATTCTCCTCGCAGGCTTTACGTTCATCCTCAGCGCAGAATTTACAAAGCAGTGGCCGCGGCGCATCCTGAATGTCCATCCGTCCCTGATCCCCGCCTTCTGCGGCAAGGGGATGTATGGCTTGAGGGTACACGAGGCCGCGCTCGCGCGCGGCGTGAAGGTCACGGGCGCGACGGTACACTTTGTCAACGAAATTCCCGACGGCGGCGAGATCCTGCTGCAAAAGGCGGTGGAGATCGCGCCGAGCGACACGCCCGAAACGATACAGCGGCGTGTGATGGAGCAGGCGGAATGGCAGTTGCTGCCGCTTGCGGCAGAGCGCGTCTGCGCAGAGATCGTAAGAGAGAAGGAGCAGAAAAATGACTGATTTTCTGGAGTTTTTAAAGGCGACCTCTTATCCCGGCCGCGGCATCCTTGTCGGACGCCGCTGTGTGTATTATTTCATCATGGGGCGCAGCGAGAACAGCCGCAACCGCGTCTTTGTCAAGACCGAGGACGGCATCCGCACCGAGGCGCACGACCCCGCCAAGCTCTCTGACCCCAGCCTCATCATCTATCATCCCGTGCGCACGATGGGGCGCGACCTCGTCGTGACGAACGGCGACCAGACCGACACCATCTGCCAGCACGGCGACTTTCGCCGCGGCCTCATGACACGCGAATACGAGCCGGACGAGCCGAACTGGACGCCGCGCATCTCCGCCATCATGCACGAGGACGGCTCCTTCGAGCTGTCCATCCTCAAGCGTAAGGATGGGCGCTGTCTGCGCGAGTTCTTCTGCTACGAAGGCTGCGACGAGGGCAAGGGCTATTTCATCAGTACCTATCAGGGGGACGGAAACCCCCTGCCCACCTTTACGGGCGAGCCGATGGAGGCGAGCGTCCCCTCGCCCGAAGAAGTCTGGGCGGCGCTCAACGCGGACAATAAGGTGTCCCTTTATGCGAACGTGAACGGCGAAGTGAAGCTGTTCAACAAAAATTCAGGCGACTGAGGAGGACGACATGAACGAGCTGGAACTCAAATACGGCTGCAACCCCAACCAGAAGCCCGCGCGCGTTTTCATGAAAAACGGCGCAGCCCTTCCCTTTACGGTTCTCAACGGCAAGCCCGGCTACATCAACCTGCTCGACGCCTTCAACTCGTGGCAGCTCGTGCGCGAATTGAAAGAGGCGACGGGCCTTCCCGCCGCGGCGAGCTTCAAGCATGTCTCCCCCGCGGGCGCGGCGCTCGGCCTGCCGCTCGACGAGGTGGACAAAAGGGCCTATTTCGTCGCGCCCGGCACGGCGCTCTCCCCCATCGCCTGTGCCTACATCCGCGCCAGCGGCGCGGATCGCCTCTGCTCCTACGGCGACTGGGCGGCACTCTCCGACGAGTGCGACGCCGCCACCGCCGAGTATCTGAAAACCGAGGTTTCCGACGGCATCATCGCCCCTGCTTACAGCGACGAGGCGCTTGCCATCTTAAAGACGAAAAAGGGCGGCAAATACAACATCGTGCAGATCGACCCCGCCTACACTCCCGCGCCGCTGGAGCAGAAGGATGTTTTCGGCATCACCTTTGAGCAGGGGCACAACGACTGCAAAATCGATGAGAGCCTGCTCACGAACATCGTCACCGAAAATAAAGACCTGCCCGAGGGCGCAAAGCGCGATATGCTCCTTGCCCTCATCACGCTCAAATACACCCAGTCCAACTCCGTCTGCTATGTGAAAGACGGTCAAGCCATCGGCGTGGGCGCGGGCCAGCAAAGCCGCATCCACTGCACCCGACTTGCGGGACAGAAGGCGGACAACTGGTATCTCCGCCGCCATCCGAAGGTGCTCGCCCTCTCGTTCGTGGACGACATCCGCCGTCCCGACCGCGACAACGCTATCGATGTCTACCTCTCCGACGAGTGCGACGATGTGCTTGCCGACGGCGCGTGGCAGCGCGTCTTTCAAGAGCGCCCCGAGGCGCTCACGGGCGAGGAAAAGCGCGCTTGGCTCGCGCAGCAGCGCGGCGTGACCGTCGGCTCGGACGCCTTTTTCCCCTTCGGCGACAATGTCGAGCGCGCGCGCAAGAGCGGCGCTTCCTACATCGTCGAGCCGGGCGGCTCGATCCGCGACGACAATGTCATCGAGACGGCAAACAGATACGGCATCACTATGACGTTCACGGGTATGCGCCTGTTCCATCATTAAGCAAGGAGGAATTTCTCCATGAAGCTCATGGTCATCGGCGGCGGCGGCCGCGAACACGCCATCATTAAAAAGCTGAAGGAAAACCCCGCGGTCGAGAAAATTTACTGTCTGCCCGGCAACGGCGGCATCGCCGCCGACGCGGTCTGCGTCAGTGAGATCGGCGCGAAGGACATCCCCGCGCAGGTCGAATTTGCCAAGGCGCACGGCATTGATTATGCCGTCGTCGCGCCCGACGACCCCCTCGCCCTCGGCGCGGTCGACGCGCTGAGCGAGGCGGGCATCCCCTGCTTCGGCCCTGACAAAAAGGCCGCCGTCATCGAGGCGAGCAAGGCGTTTGCAAAGGACTTGATGCAAAAATACAACATTCCCACCGCAAAATACCGCGTCTTTACCGACGCGCCCTCCGCCTGTGCCTACATCGACGCCGAGGGTGCGCCCATCGTCGTCAAGGCGGACGGCCTCGCGCTCGGCAAGGGCGTCGTCGTCGCGCAGACAGTTGAGGAGGCGAAGGCCGCCGTGCGCGCGATGATCGAGGATAAGACCTTCGGTCAGAGCGGCGCGCGCGTCGTCATCGAGGAATATATGGAGGGTCCCGAAGTCTCGGTGCTGAGCTTCACCGACGGCGAAACGCTTGTGCCGATGGTCTCCTCCATGGACCACAAGCGCGCGCTCGACGGTGACAAAGGCCCCAATACCGGCGGCATGGGCGCGGTCGCGCCGAACGCGTACTATACAAAGGAAATTGCGGCGGAGTGCATGGAGAATATTTTCCTGCCGACGATCCGCGCGATGCGCGCCGAGGGCCGCCCCTTCCGCGGCTGCCTCTATTTCGGGCTGATGCTCACCAAGAGCGGCCCGAAGGTCGTGGAGTACAACTGCCGCTTCGGCGACCCCGAAACGCAGGCGGTGCTGCCGCTGCTCAAAAGCGACCTGCTCACCGTCATGCAGGCGACGACGAACGGTACGCTTGCGGATGTGAGCGTGGAATTTTCGACTGATTCTGCCTGCTGTGTCGTGCTTGCGTCCGAGGGCTACCCTCAAAAGTATGAGAGCGGCTTCCCCATCACAATGAGCGAAGAGGCCGCCGCGCACTGCTATGTCGCGGGCGCGAAAAAGGACAGCGATACGCTCCTGACCGCGGGCGGACGCGTGCTCGGCGTCACCGCCGTCGCCCCCACACTGAGGGCCGCCGTCGAGGACGCGTACCATCTGGCGGAGGGCGTAGATTTTGCCAACAAATACTGCCGCGGCGACATCGGCAGCGCCGCGCTCGCGGCGCGGGAGGAAAGAGGATAAAATGGTATTTCGGACCTATGTGGAAAAGCGGCAAGGTCTCGCGCCCGAGTGCGAGGCGCTGCTGACGGACTGCCGCGATTTTCTCGGCGTGCAGGGCCTGCGCGCCGCGCGTATCTGGAACCGCTATGATGTAGAGGGGATCGAGGCCCCTCTCTTTGAAAATGCCTGCAGGAGCGTGTTTTCCGAGCCGCCGCTGGACCTTGTGTCCGACGCGGCGGACACGCAGGACGCCTGCGCGGTCTTTGCCGTCGAGCCCCTGCCCGGTCAGTTCGACCAGCGCGCGGACAGCGCGTCGCAGTGCATCCAGCTTCTGAGCCAAGGCGAGCGCCCGCGCATCCGCACGGCGAAGGTCTACGCGCTCTATGGGATGCTGACGGATGCCGATGTCGAGGCGGTCAAGCGTTATGTCATCAACCCCGTCGAAAGCCGCGAGGCGAGCCTTGCAAAGCCCGAAACGCTCGCCGAGGAGCTTGCCGAGCCGAAGTGCGTTTCGTCCGTCGAGGGCTTCACCGCCATGGACGAGGCCGGGCTCTCCGCACTGCTCTCCTCTATGGGGCTTGCCATGGATATTGCCGACCTCAAGGCGCTGCAAGACTATTTCCGCGAGACCGAGCGCCGCGACCCCACCGTGACCGAGCTGCGCGTGGTCGACACCTACTGGTCCGACCACTGCCGCCACACGACCTTCTCCACGCACCTTGACGAGGTCCGCATCGACGATGACGCCGTCAAGGGTGCCTATGCGCGCTATCTTGCTGCGCGCGAGGAGGTCTACGGCGCGGAGAGGGCTGCCAAGCGCCCGCAGACGCTCATGGATATTGCGACCATCGGCACAAAGACGCTCAAAGCCCGCGGGCTGCTCCCCGAGCTCGACGAGAGCGAGGAGATCAACGCCTGCTCCATCCATGTGCCCGCCATGGTGAACGGCAAGGAGCAGGACTGGCTTTTGATGTTCAAGAATGAAACGCATAACCATCCCACCGAGATCGAGCCCTTCGGCGGCGCGGCCACCTGCATCGGCGGCTGCATCCGCGACCCGCTCTCCGGCCGTGCCTATGTCCATCAGGCAATGCGTGTGACGGGCGGCGGTGACCCGAGAAAGGAGCTTGCCGAAACGCTTTCAGGCAAGCTTCCGCAGCGCAAGCTCGCGCAGACCGCCGCGGCGGGCTATTCCTCCTACGGCAACCAGATCGGCCTTGCTACCGGCCATATCGCGGAGCTGTACCACGAGGGCTATGTCGCCAAGCGCCTTGAGTGCGGTGCAGTCGTTGCCGCCGCGCCCGCGGACAACGTTGTGCGCGAGCGTCCCGCGCCGGGTGATGTGGTCATCCTGCTCGGCGGGCGCACGGGGCGCGACGGCATCGGCGGCGCGACCGGCTCCTCCAAGAGCCACGATATGAAATCGCTTTCCACGATGGCGAGCGAGGTGCAAAAGGGCAATGCGCCCGAGGAGCGCAAGATCCAGCGTCTGTTCCGCGACGGCGCGGTCACGCGCCTCATCAAGCGCTGCAACGACTTCGGCGCGGGCGGCGTGTCCGTCGCGGTCGGCGAGCTGGCGGACGGACTCATCATCGACCTCGACGCCGTGCGTAAGAAGTACGAGGGCCTCGACGGCACGGAACTTGCGATCTCCGAATCGCAGGAGCGCATGGCGGTTGTCGTCGCACCGGAGAACGAGGCGAAATTCATCGCCGCTGCCGCGGCGGAAAACTTAGAGGCTTACCGCGTGGCGGTCGTGACCGAAAGCCCCCGCATGGTCATGCGCTGGCGCGGACAGACGATCGCCGACCTCTCCCGCGCCTTCCTCGACACCAATGGCGCGACGAAGCACGCCTCCGTCGCCGTCCCCGCGAGGGAATGTGTCGCTCCCGCCGCAGCTCAAACGCTGCGCGGCATGGCGGGCAGCCTCAAGAGCGCGTCCCGCCGCGGCCTTGTCGAGCGCTTCGACTCCACCGTCGGCGCGGGGACACTCCTCATGCCCTTTGGCGGCAGGACGCAGCGCAGCCCCGCGCAGGCGATGGCGGCGCTTCTGCCCGTCCTCCCCGGCGAGAAGACCGCGCAGGGCAGCGTGATGGCCTGGGGCTGCGACCCCGACGCGCTGAGCGCCGACCCCTATCGCGGTGCGCACGACGCGGTCTATACCTCGGTCGCCAAGCTCGTCGCCGCAGGCGCAGACTATCATAAGGCATATCTTTCCCTGCAAGAATTTTTTGAAAAGCTCCGCAATGAGCCCGCGCGTTGGGGCAAGCCCTTCGCGGCGCTGCTCGGCGCGCTGGACGCGCAGTTGGAGATGAGCGCCGCCGCCATCGGCGGCAAGGACTCCATGTCCGGCAGCTTTCTTGACCGCGATGTGCCGCCGACGCTCATCTCCTTCGCCATCGCGCCGCTGCTCGAAGGCGAGCTGCTGACGACCGACCTGAAGGCGGTGGGCCACGGTGTCTACCTCTTCGCAGGCAAAGCGCCCGAGCAGCAGACCGCCGCGTGGGAGCGTTTCACCGCGCTTGCGCGCGCGGGCAAGGTCGTGAGTGCATGGGCGGTCGAAAACGGCCTTGCCGAGGCGGTGATGAAGATGTCCTTCGGCAACGAGATCGGCTTCGCCGCGGAAAATACGGTGCTTGACTGGTTCGCCCCCATGCCAGGCGCGATTGTCGCCGAGCTGAGCGATGAAGTCTCCGACGCCGTGCGCATCGGCGTCACCACAGCGGAAAAGGCCATTGCCCTCGGCGCGGACAGTGCCTCCATCGAAGAGCTTGCCGCGCTGAACGACGCCGTGCTCGAAGCCGTCTACCCGACAAAGACGCGGGACAGCGGCACGGTCGAGAGCTTTTCCCATGAAACGAAGACGCGCGTCGCCCCCGCCGTCAAGCAGGTGCGTCCGAAGGCGCTCATCCCCGTTTTCCCCGGCACGAACTGCGAGTACGACACGCAGCGCGCGCTTTCGGAGGCAGGCGCGGACGCCGAGCAATTCATCGTCCGCAACCTCACGAGCGCCGATGTCGCCGACAGCGTCGAGCGCTTTGCCGCTGCCGTCAGGACCGCACAGATGATCGTCATTCCCGGCGGCTTCTCCGGCGGCGACGAGCCGGACGGCAGCGCCAAGCTCATCACCGCGTTTTTCCGCAACGCCGCCGTCCGCGAGCAGGTGACGGCGCTGCTCGAGCAGCGCGACGGCTTGATGCTCGGCATCTGCAACGGCTTCCAGGCGCTCATCAAGCTCGGCCTCGTGCCCTACGGAAGGATCATGGATACCGACGAGTCCTTCCCGACACTCACCTACAATGTCATCGGCCGCCACCAGTCCAAGCTCGTGCGCACGCGCGTGTGCTCGACGCGATCTCCGTGGCTTGCGGGAACAGAGGTGGGAGATATTTACACCGTTCCCATTTCGCACGGCGAGGGGCGTTTTCTCGCCTCGCAGGAGCTGATCGAACAGCTTGCCGCAAACGGCCAGATTGCCACGCAGTATGCAGGCCTTGACGGATATGCTACAATGGATACTGCTTTTAATCCCAACGGCTCCGTCTGCGCCATCGAGGGCATCACCTCCCCCGACGGGCGGGTGTTTGGCAAAATGGGGCACAGCGAGCGCATCGGCCCCGCGCTTTACCGAAACGTGCCGGGGACTTACGATATGCACCTGTTCGCCTCGGCGGTGCGTTACTTCAAAAAATAGGAGGGCAAGTCATGGCCTATTACTATCCCGATCCGTCTCATACCTTCAGCGAGTACCTGCT
This sequence comes from Faecousia sp., assembly GCF_048519415.1. NCBI lineage: Bacteria > Bacillati > Bacillota > Clostridia > Eubacteriales > Oscillospiraceae > Faecousia > Faecousia sp. The sequence goes on from NZ_DBFZUT010000006.1 coordinate 14,781, forward strand.
CGTACCGGGCTACACCTCGGAGGAGTGCGTGCCCGACCGCGTTTCGCTCAAAACGCCGCTGGTCAAATACCGCAAGGGGCAGGAGGACTGCCCCATCAGCCTGAATATCCCGATGGTCTCGGCGATCATGCAGTCGGTGTCGAACGACACGCTCGCCGTCGCGCTTGCCAAGGAGGGCGGGCTTTCGTTCATCTTCGGCTCGCAGTCCATCGAAAGCGAGACGGAGATGGTGCGCCGCGTGAAGAGCAGCAAGGCGGGTTTCGTCGTCAGCGCCTCGAATCTCACGCCTGAGCACACGCTGGCCGATGTGCTCGCGCTCAAGGAGAAAAACGGCTTCTCCACCGTCGCCATCACTGAGGACGCCATGCCCAACGGGAAACTCCTCGGCATCGTCACGAGCCGTGACTACCGCGTCAGCCGCATGAGCACAGACCTCAAGGTGCGCGATTTTATGACGCCGCGCGAAAAGCTCATCACTGCTCCCTCCTCCACCACGCTCAAGGAGGCCAACGACATCATTTGGGAGCACAAGCTCAACGCCCTGCCCATTGTGGATGAGAACGGCTGCCTGCGCTACTTCGTTTTCCGCAAGGACTACGCCGAGCATAAGGAGCACCCCCTCGCCCTCCAGGACGCGCAGAAGCGCTATCTGGTCGGCGCGGGCATCAACTCCCGCGACTACCACGAGCGCATCCCCGCGCTCGTTGAGGCGGGCGCGGATATTCTCTGCATTGACTCGTCCGAGGGCTACTCTGTCTGGCAGAAGAAGGTCATTGACTTCGTGCGTGAGAACTACGGCAATACCGTGAAGATCGGTGCGGGCAATGTGGTCGACCGCGACGGCTTCCGCTTCCTCGCCGAGTGCGGCGCAGACTTTGTCAAGGTCGGCATCGGCGGCGGTTCCATCTGCATCACGCGCGAGACCAAGGGCATCGGCCGCGGTCAGGCGACCTCTCTCATCGAGGTCTCCGCCGCGCGCGACGAATATTTCCGCGAAACGGGCGTCTATGTTCCCATCTGCTCCGACGGCGGCATCGTCCACGACTATCACATGACGCTTGCCCTCGCCATGGGCGCGGACTTTCTGATGCTCGGCCGCTACTTCGCCCGCTTTGACGAATCGCCCACGAATAAGCTCCTTGTCAACGGCGTGTATGTCAAGGAATACTGGGGCGAGGGCTCGAACCGCGCGCGCAACTGGCAGCGCTACGACATCGGCGGCAAGACGGGTCTTGCCTTTGAGGAGGGCGTGGATTCCTATGTCACCTACGCAGGCTCTTTGCAGGATAATGTCGCGCGTAGCCTTTATAAGGTCAAATCCACCATGTGCAACTGCGGCGTGACCACGATCCCCGATCTTCAGAAGAACGCGAAGCTCACGCTCGTCTCCGCCACCAGCATCGTCGAGGGCGGCTATCACGATGTGATGCTCCGCTCCACCGGCAAGGGGAATGACTGAGCAGGGGCGCGCCAATTGACAACGCAAAGCGCATCCAGCTTATCGCTTATTGGGCGTAGATTTTCAGAAATTCGCGGATCTGCGCCGCGTTCAGCTTTTTTCGCAGGGTAAAAAAAACGGCGGCTCGAAAGCCGCTGCACATAACACTTATCAAAAACAACGATGACCCTTGGCCGATCTCCTGCGTTTCACGGCCAAGGGTCATCCATGGTTCTTAATATCTAACATCATTGACTACCTCTCTTTCTGCGGAGTCACGGCATACAAGATCTTTCCTGTGCTGGGGTGCTCTCTGCTATGCAATGCACCGTTGCGCGGTTCTCATGATGCGGGGAACATTGGAGTGTTTTTTCTCAGATCCCTTGCAGCCGTCTTCCCCGTGCCGCCATGGCTCGGGGGTATCCTCACTGTACATTGGTCTCACCCTTTCTTTTGTACTTAAAGGATAGCATCTTTTTGTGGGGACTGCAATTCGCAAAACAGCAGAAAAAAGCAGTGAAAAACTGTTTAAACTGATGAAATTCTGCACGGTCCCGAATTTTCACTTGACCGATTTATCGCTTTATCATATAATACTATGCCCTGACCTCCGGCGTGGATGTGAAAACGCTCTCAGGCATCCTGGGTCATACCCGGGCGACCTTCACGCTGGACACCTACACCCACACCACCGGCGATATGCAAAAGAGGGCGGCAGAGATCGTAGATGAATTTTTGACCGATATTTTCGGAGAGGAGCTGAAGCCGTGGCAAGAAAATGAAAAAACGGAGAAGGAACTGTCCGCCTGAGAAAGGACGGCCGATGGGAAGGACGCGTGGTCATCGGCTACGATGACAAGGGTCTGCCGAAAACGAAAAATGTGCTGGCTAAAACAAAATCTGAGTGTGTGGAGAAGCTGAAAACGCTGAAGGACGCCCTTGCGCCGCCTGCACCGCCGAGGACCAGGGCAGATATGCCCTTCGGGGACTGGATGGAGCACTGGTATGAGACGCACAGCAGACCCGCCGCCCGTCCCGGCACACGGCGGATCTACGAAGGCTACCTCCGGCTGTACATCAGACCGGGGCTGGGTCATATCCCGCTGAACAGGCTGACCGCGAAGGATATGCAGCAGTTCTTCGTCTGGCTGAAAACAGAGGGGCGTGCGGACCAATCGGACGGTGAAACGGGGCTGGCGGACTCCCAGCTCCGCAACATCCACAGCCTGTGCCGGCGGGCGCTGGAACAGGCTGTATCAGAGAATCTGATCCCGCGGAATCCGGCGTCCGGCTGCAAGCTGCCGCCCGCCCGAAAAGGGGAAATGAATGTCCTCTCGCGGGAGTCCATGCAGAAGCTGCTGATCCAGGCGAAGGAGGAAAAGTACTACGAGTTGTTCCTGCTGGAATTTGCCACAGGACTGCGGTTGGGCGAGCTGACGGCCCTGCAATGGGAGGAGCTGAATTTGACCACGGGCGAACTGCGAATCAGCAAGCAGGCGGTGGTCATAGGCTCGGAATTGGTCATCACTGAGCCGAAAACAAAGGCGGCGGTACGCACTCTGCTCCTGCCGCCCAAAGTGTTGGAGGTGTTCAGGGAGTACCGGAAAAGGAATGTTTCCAGATGGCTGTTTCCGTCACCAAAGAAGGAGGATTCGCCTCTGCTCCCATCGGTGGTGCGCCAGCGGCTGCACAGGCTGTTGGACCACGCGGGCTGTGAACGGGTACGCTTCCATGATCTGCGGCACCCGTATGTCAAGCACACGACAAAAATTTTTAGCTTGCGCTTGATGGATTCTCAAGCGCAGGCTTATCCTGATGCTCGGCGAAAAACTCGCGGAGCTTGTCAGCTTCATCGGGGAGGACAAAACCGAAGCCCAGTCCGCCCATTCTGCAATAGAACGCAATTTCCATGTCTGCCACCTCAACTAAAAATATCTTGAATTTTGTACGCGATCTCCATGCGCTTATCGGGGTACACCAGCACCCGGTCGATCAGCAGCTCGGCCAGCGCGGTGGTCAGCGTGTCCGCATCGAAAATCGCCTTGGACGCTTCCTTGCGGCTGTCCTGCCGTGCCTGTTCGTCTTGCTTTTGCTTCGCCTGTGCCAATACTGCGGCATAGGCGTTTTTCGTTTTCAGCAGCAGCTCGTCACATGCGGCCTTTTCTGCCTTGTAGGTGTTCAGGTCAATCTCGCCCATGAGATAGCGTTCATACAAGGTGCGCTTGCCGTCTTGCAGTGTCTCGATTTGCTGCTCATATTCGGTGCGTTCCGGCACGGAGCTATCTGCCCGAAGCGTACCGTCCGGGGCAAGCGGCGCGGCGGCTTCCATCTGCTTTTTCAGCGTCAGGAATGCCGCTTGCTCCAGCTCTGCGGCATTGATTCGCATTTTGTGACAGCGGCTTTCTATGTCCGCCTCGGAATGGCGGCCATCGTCATGGCAGGCCCCATCGCCAAGGAGGTGGCGGAGGAATACGGCATCAGCCCCAAGCGCTCCGCCTCCCTACTGGACACCTTCTCCTGCATCTTTCAGGGCACCATCCCCTACGGCGCCCAGATGCTGGTGGCCATTTCCACCTGTGCAACCCTCGGCTACACCATCAGCGCCTTTGACATCATCCCCCTGCTGTTCTAGCCCTTCCTGCCGTGCCTGTCCAGCCCGCTGTTCATTCTGTTCGACAAAAAGTAAGGCATCCTGTTTCGCACATTTATTTACGCCGAGAGCCCCCCTTCTCAAGAAGGCGGGCTCTCGGCGTAATGCTTCCGCGATACCTGTATGACGCGGCGCTGTGGCCGCTATCCGCTGAAATCGCCATGTAAAAAAGACAGCTTCCAAGGGATGCAGCTTTAAGCGCGGCAAATGCTCCGGCACACACTCTGCCAGAACCCGCCGGTTGGCGCTCCCTTATTCTTCCTTCAGGTGCTCATCCATCCAGCGCAGGATCTCGCTGAGTCGGCTGATGCGGTTGGAGGGCTTTCCCTCTCGGCTCAGGCCGTGGTTCTCACCGTAGAACATGCACAGCTTGCTCTCCACACCATGGAGCTTGAGCGCTGCGAACATTTCCAGACCGTTGGCCAGCGTACAGCGGTAATCCTTATCTGCGTGAATAAAGAGTGTGGGCGTCTTAACACGGTCGGCATAGGTAAGGGGCGACGCCTTCCACAAACGCTCCGGATGCTCCCAAATGGTGCCAAGCTGCTGGTCAGGCACATAATAGTAGCCGATATCCGAGAGGAGATAATCCCCCACATAGTTGGCAATGCTCCGCTGGGACACGGCACAGCGGAAACGATCCGTGTGACCAATGACCCAGTTGGTCATAAAGCCGCCATAGGAACCGCCGGCAACGCCCATCCGATCTGCGTCTATTTCGGGATACCTCCGCAGAACCTCATCCGTGAACTCCATCAGATCCCGGAAGTCCACCTCTCCGTACTTACCCTGAAGATCGGCAAAGGCATTTCCCTTGCCGCAGCTTCCTCTGGGGTTGCAGTAGCATACGAAAAAGCCGGAGGCCGCCCAAAGCTGCATCTCATGGTGGAAGCCCGGGCCAAATACCATCTTCGGCCCGCCGTGAATATGAAGGATGCCCGGATATCGTTTGCCCGGCTCGTATCCCACCGGCTTCATCACGAAGCCGTCGATATCCACGCCGTCGGTATTGGTAAAGGTAAGCCGCTCTGGTACGGAAATGGTCACGCCCTCCAGTGCAGACCCGTTGAAATCCGTCAGCTGCTCCAGTTGGCCGCCATCCCAAAGGTACACCTCCGGGAGCTTCAGACCCACAGCCGCAGAGAAGAGAAACCTCTTTCCGTCCTTGGTATCGAAATCAATAAGGTAGTCGTCGCCGCCGAAGAGCGTCTGCACACCGGTCTCCCGCGTCCACATACACAAGCCAGAACCCACGCCGTCCGTGTTGAGGAAATACAGCGTCTCACCCACCATTCTCTGTCCTGTGACGGCGCCGGAGAAGCAGTCGGTGACCACCTCGGAGTTGACCCGGCGGTCATAGCGGCCCAGATTTTCCTCGCCCTTTTCGTCCACCACAAAGAATGTGGGGTGCTCGTACACGCCGTAGTCCCGCATGACCAGTCCCAGGCAGAGCGCCTTCCGGCCCAAATGCCCCACATAGTCGATGCTGTATTTGTCGGGCGTGATCAGCGTCTCCGTCTCGTTCCGCTCCGCATCCCAGCGATACATTCCCTCGGTGACCGGCTTTACATCCCGGAAGGGAAACGCAGTGAAGAGCACCTGACCGGGGCGGACATTCACATGATTCACATCATAGTCCTCCGGCGTGATCCGGCGATATTCTCCGGCAGCCTCCAGATAGAGAAACAGCGTGTTTCTGGTCTGATTAAACATCCCGACCCCGTTTTCACACAGGGGCAGCTCCGTCAAAACCTTATAGCCCCTGGTCTGCTGACGGCGAACGAGCTCCTTCTCCAGCGCCTCTCCCGTCAGCTCCAGAAGATTCGGCCGGTCCAAATGGGTCTCGCCCGTGAAAACATAACGGCCATCGTCCATTTTCCAAAGCCCGGATACGGACATGGGGAGACGGAACGCCTCGCGATCTTCACCTGTACATACATTCAGGCGGTGATACACCGTCCACTCTTCCTCGAAGCCCCGCGCCCGCAGCGCTTCGTCCGGCTCCGTGGTTTTATAGAGAATATGGGTGTTATCCTCCCAAACAGCCTTCCGCTGGTCGTCTCCTTGGGTGATCTGCCGGCTCTCCCTGCGCTCCAGATCATACAGCCACAGATTCCACCGGTAGCCGTCTCCTTCCCTGTCGACATCCTTGAGTGCAAAGGTCAGATATCTGCTGTCCGGAGACAGCTCCAGTGCAGAAGGATACCGATATTTGGCAAAATCCGTCAACGCCAGCTTCTTCATACCTGAGACCCCTCCTTTTCCATTACCTTGAACGTCTCATAAAGCATCCGCGTGCCAAATCCAATACCGCCCTTTGTATAGATCCCCTCACATTCGGTGGTCCAAGCGGTACCGCCGATATCCAAGTGGATCCAAGGCGTCTCCTCGACAAACTCCTTCACGAACATGGCGCCCACCGTGGCATATCCACCCACGCTGGAGCCCATCGCACTGTTTTTCAGATGGGCTACACGGGAGTCCAGCACCCGGCGGAGATTCTCGTCAC